>JALZND010000090.1 GCA_030857845.1 Bacteroidota bacterium
CATTGTTGGTGCCCATACCCATTTCATGGTTCATAATTAATATAGTCTTACCATTGCTGCCAGAAAAGGAAGCCATGCCATCTGGAGAGCCAGGCACATAAAAGCCATCGTCCATTAATGAACCTAGCTTAGAAATAATTTCGTAAGAAAATCCTTTTGGGAGCTCAAGGATACCATTTTCCTGAGGATAAAGCGGACCATAGCCATAAATGGAGCTAGGTACTATTTTGGACGGCAGTGGGAACGGGGCTTCATCATCTATAAAATTGCTAAATATCCCCTCTCCTTTGCTGCAAGAAGTAAGTAAACCCAAAAACCCAATACCCACAACCGATGACATCCTGACAAAATCCCTTCTTGTAATGCCTTGTTTTACTGCTCTCTTCAAGTTGATAATAAATTAAGTTTGAGCTATCAAGATTCATTTATTTATTAGGATTTAATTTTAAAAGGTTTAGATATTATTACATAAGCTATATTGGCATTAAAAATTACCAATTTTTAAAAAATAGAGGTGCTATTTCAGAAAAATGGGGGTATTTTAATTTTTTTTGTTAATAACAAAAAAAATGGGAGCAATTTTAAGAGTAAAAATTTAAAATCTTTTCATATTCGCGTTGTAATGAACGAATTTTTGTCTTTAAGGGTAAGTTTAAAATTTCAAAATGAGGTTACCAATAAAGTAAACTATAATACACTATATAGAGAAGTCTAGGAATAGAGCTCTTTCCATCGGTCGAGCTAATTGACAATATCATGAATGCAAATATTTGCCGATGCGGCACATTAGCAAAAGCACCGGTTAAAGTAATATGGACACGCGAAGATGACATGACGGGCGGCCAATACAGGCCTGCAGTTCGATATCGTTTTGAAGCTGCATTGGACAAAAATGGAAACCCGACCGATTATAAGTTACGTGGGGTCGGTATCAATGCAGGAAACCCCACCAGGGAACATAATTTTGCTTCCGGTGCTGTGGAAAATTTATTGATCGATTCTGTAGAGCATAAATCTCCAATTTCTACTGCCCCCTGGAGGGCTCCCATTAAAAATTTCCTGGCTTTTGCAGAACAATCATTTTTAGACGAAGTAGCAGAAGCTTCCGGGAAAGACCCTGTGAAATTTAGGCTTGACCTTTTGGAAAAAGCCAAATCATCGCCTATTGGAGAAATTCATTATAATATCGACAGGATGATCAGCGTCATAAAATTAGCTGCAGAGAAATCGGGCTGGGGCAATAAAACTGCTTTACATCAAGGTTTCAGTGTTTATTTCTCTCATCGCTCTTATGTAGCCCAGGTCGGGGAAATTGTGAGGGAAAGTGGAAAACCTATCCTGAATAAGATTTATGCCGCAGCAGATTGTGGAGTGGTTGTAAACATGAGTGGCGCCCTACAGCAAATGCGCGGGGGAATTGTTGATGGTTATGGCCATGCCATGTATAAAAACCTTATTTTCAAGGATGGAGAGCCCCAACAGAAAAATTTTGGTGCAGATCGGTTGCTAAGGCTGAAGGAGGTCCCTGAAATTGAAGTACATTTTGTGGATAATGGAATTGACCCTACAGGCCTAGGAGAACCTGCTTTGCCTCCTACAGGTGCTGCTGTTGCCAATGCAATGTACAAGGCAACCAATAAAAGGTTATACAACCAGCCTTTTATAGAACAAGATATTTTTAAAGGAGTTATGTATTGAAAATTTTTTTATGTCCGGGATGTTTTAGCAGAGAATTTATAATTAATTTTAAAAACATAAATTAAGGATTTTTTAAAGTAAGAATTCGGGATGTTTTAACATTTTTTAATCAGCCTAATTGGACTTTGATCCAACCGGCTGGTTAATTAACCGTATAAACTTCTTTATCATTTCTTAATATAAAAATCATATATATCAATGGGATTTTTTTGGACATTTGTAATAGCAGCATTCTTGGGTTATGTATACGGTTACCATATCAAACCCAAATTAAAGTTACGCCAAGCTTTAAAAGAAATGAAAGAAAAGTGCATGGCAGCTTTGGAAGAAGGCAATAAAGGAGTTTATAAAACTATAGTTACTGACAATAACAAGTCTTCTGAACTGGTAGTAGAAGTAAAGGAGCTTGCCGTAACCCAAAATGGGCAGGTTAAGGTGGAGTACCTTTCGGCATTTTATAAAAATCCTGAATTCAGGAACCGCAAAGGGGAAGCATTGTTAAAAGAAGTCCATGGATTGCTCGGGGAGTATTTACCATTAAATGAGATAGAATGGTTTGAGGTAACACAAAGGCATGAAAATATCAAAAAGTTCATCAATACATTAGACCACGCTCAAAAAGAATATTTTAGGAAATAATCATATGGAAGATAAAAAATTGTCAATTGCCGAAAACAAAGAATTGATTCAGCAAAAAGCCGTTGCTATTGCCAAAACAATTGATCCTCATAAACCTGAAAGCCTGGGGAATTTTGGCGTTGAGACCCAACGGAAGCTAGGTTATTATTCTAATGAACTCCTTACAAAGGTTAAAGTAAAAGATTCCGGCGATGCTGGAGCGGCAATAAATGAATTGCTCACACAGATCAATATGATCCGCATCGACGAAACGGAAAGCCCTAATATGTTTTCAAGGATGGTAGGTGGTATACCATTCTTGAAAAATATGGTAGATAAATCAAAAAGGCTTGCTACCCAATATAATTCTATTTCAGAAAATGTGGATGATGTTGTTGTAAAGCTTGAGAAAACAAGGCAAAGCATCATGAAAGATTCTACCACCCTAGAGGTAATGTTCAACCAGGCAGTAGAGTATATCCATGAGATACGTTCTGTAATAGCTGCCGGAAGAATAAAAATAGAGGAGCTGGAAAACAATGAAATCCCCAGGTTGCAAGCCGAGGTGGAAACAAGCAACCAGGATGAACTTGCAGTTCAAAGACTGAGCGACATGATTGCTTTCAAAGAGCGGTTGGAAAAAAAGGTGCATGACTTTACACTTTCGCATACCATTGCTGCCCAATCTATGCCTCAAATAAGGATGATCCAATCCACCAATGATGTATTGGCCCAAAAGATCCAAAACTCTATTGTTACGGTTATACCAGTATGGCGCCAGCAGGTTGCTATTGCCCTGGGTTTGGAAAAGCAACGCAAAGCATTGGAGATACAGAAAAAGGTCACCGATACTACCAATGAAATGCTCCTAAAAAACTCTGAACTCTTAAAAAAGAATGTGGTAATTGCCGCAGAAGAAAATGAACGAGGCATTGTTGATGTTGAGACCCTGAAAAAAGTGAACAGGGACATGGTGGAAACCCTCGATTCTGTAATAAAAATATCGGAAGAAGGCCGCCGCAAAAGAGTAGAAGCTGTGAAAGAACTTGCCATTGTGCAGGAAGAGCTCAACAATAAAATTTTAGGCACCTTTGGTAAATCTAAGCAGATAGAAATTGAATAATGGGAGGAAAAGATGCAGATAAAGAAGGGTTAAAAAAAAGTGTGATGACGGTAGAGCAGGAAGAAATCTTGGAACTATACATTACCCACCTGGACAATTATCTGGGAAGTATCAAAGATTCCGAAAGGCTTCAGGCTACCATAGAGACCCTACATCTCAAAAAGATCCTCGCTAAATGATAAAGTTTATGCGTTCTTTTTTTGGTTTACCTTCTGGCGACAGAAAAGTAATCGGCAAAACTATAAACTTTGACCTAAAAGATGTTGAGCACATCCGGAATTCAAATTCTCGGCTTACATCCCTTCAAAAACTTCTTAACAGGTATAAAAACACCCATCACGAGCCTGGCATTTCAGCAGTCCTGGAAAAAACAAAAAGTATTCACCATTATCTTGTAAACAAAAACAGGGTCCATGAATTAGAGCTTTTCCACATCCAAAACACAGACCATTTTATCAATACTTTTAATGTGATAATGGATGTGCACCAAAGTCCAAAGGAAAGCTCGCCCAGCCAGCCCAGGCCAGAAATTATAGACATTGTAAACAAACAAAGGGATTTAAAAAGAACAGGTTATGCCCCCAAAAAAAATAGTACTACAGAGCAAAAACAGTCGGCACCTGTTTATTCACCACCTGTAACTACAGAAAGTGCTATTTCAGAAACCCCAAACCTTGTTATTCCTGATATTGTACTGAATACATTTTCAAAGATAACATACCATAAAAAGGATAATCCTACTGCTGTCAATAATAAAGAAATTGGATTTTTTTCTCCAAAAGATGAGAAAGAAGAGTTTCTCCTGGAAGTAGCTGCCCGACTTAACCTCCCGCGTCCGGATATTGCTTATGTAGGCAATGCCATGGTTAACTTTCCTGATGAAAACCTTATGTTCAAGCAGTTGGAATATGTGCCGATAATCCATTGGAAAGGATTTATATATGCATTGAACCTTAAAGACTACAGAGTTTTTCCTGTTACCATGGGAAGAAAAGACCGTTGAGCTTGCAAAAATATTTACCGAAATTTTTTGATTTATGCATGCACCGAATGTAGCGTAGGCATTTTCTCTACATCTATTCAAATAGATATAGATGTCGTGGCAACCCCCTTGAATGAACCATCCCTAAAGGAATATCAATTATTTTATGAAGAGTTTTTTGCTTATAATGACACAATGGTGGGTCAAGAAAAAGGTTTATGGTACCTTCAGAGATCGAAGTCGACAAGCTTTGTCTGCTTAAAAAGGACATTGCTTTAGGAACCAGGTTTTGAGTATATTTGATTTGCGGAAGAAGGATATGTTCAGCAGCCACATACAGTACGAAGCGAGCAGGATTGAAACGTTGATTAAACTGGAAGACCGGAATGCTGGCATTACAATAGTTCCCCATTTGTCCACCTTAAATTTGAGGTAGGAGCAAAAAGAAAAAATAAAACAATTTTCCGACCCCAAACCTGTCAGGGAAATAAGCCTGGTGGTGAATGCCAAATTTGGAAGGGAAAAAATCCTTAAAGCCATTATGGAAGAAATCCTCATAAATCTTCCAATATATGCTTTCAGCAACAAAACAGTTGTATGCATCAAGCCTTTTTAGAACTTCATTTTAAAGCCAAAAATTCACTCCATGAACTTGAAATTAAATCACATACCCGCCATCTGCCATAAATACGCCACCCGTACAAAATGCTGAAGCATCTGAAGCCAGGAACATTGCAAGGCCGGCAATGTCTTCTGGTTCTGCCAACATGGGCAGGGCTTGTTTTTGCATGATATAAGAATAGGTTGCTTTGTCTGATATGAGTGGTGCACTAAATTTTGTATTAACCAATCCCGGACAAATTACATTGGTACGGATATTATCAGGCCCCCACTCCCGTGCCTGTACTTTCGAAAGTGCTATCAACGCAGATTTGGAAATGCTGTACAAGCCCAGGCCCGGTCCTGGTGTTATGCCTTCAATACTACTGATATTAACAATTGCACCGCCACCATTTGCTTTCATCACTGGATAGGCTTTTTTTGCCAGCTCCAGTGGTCCTTTTACGTTTACCTGCATGATTTTATCAAATGCTTCAGGACTTGAGTCTTGAATGGGGCCGTAAATTGGGTTAATAGCTGCATTATTAACCACAATGTCTAACCTTCCGAATTGTTGCAGGGTATTTTCCACCAGGGCATTGATTTGATCAAGGCTTCCCATATGTGCGGCAAACGCCATGGCTTTATGGCCTGCGGCCTTTAGTTCCTGAACCACCTCATCAAGGGCTTCCTGGTTACGGCTGGATACGACAACAGCGGCTCCTTGCTGCGCCAATGCCCAGGTAATAGCTTTTCCAATACCTTTACTGGCACCAGTAACTATGGCAATTTTATCCTGCAAATTAAATCTCTGATCCATGATAAATATTTTATGTTTTAACCTCAAAATCTAATTTAGGAATAATTCCTAATTTTTAATCGGATGTGGTAAGGTAACTTCTGTTCTTTTAGGGAGTTTTGGACATCGATTTTCCTAAATTTATTTAGCGTATAATAACGAAATAGGAATATCGCTGTCCG
The DNA here is from genome assembly GCA_030857845.1 of Bacteroidota bacterium. Lineage (GTDB taxonomy): Bacteria > Bacteroidota > Bacteroidia > Cytophagales > Cyclobacteriaceae > JALZND01. Next base: position 6,003 of record JALZND010000090.1, read on the forward strand.
AGGAAAGCATTGTAAAGTGAATTAGGAATTTTTTCTGCTCGAGGAAACCATTTCGGATGTCGATTTTCCTAAATCGACTATTAGTTGTTTGAAGAAAGTATTATTTGTATAGCTAAATAGGAATTTCGCTGTCCGAGGAAAGAAATGTATGAATAAAAATCTTCAAAGGAATTTCGTTTTTTTATTTTCAAACAATATTTCTAAAATAGCATTTAAGTAATGATCAAAAAGAATGTTAACGCGTCTATGGAAGAATTACAGCATCCAAATTTTGGCCTGTCGAAAAGTAAAGAAGAAGTATTTGCTGAAGAACAGTATATAGACCCATTGCCAAGGGCTGTCATCAGGCCCAATACATTTGTACTTTTGGATGGTGAATGGAAATTTGCATTAGACCAACATGACAGAGGCTTGATTCAGGGCTGGCATTTGGGGCATGATTATAAACATACTGCCAATTGGCCTGGAAGTGTTGAGGAGCACATGCAAATAAACGAACATGAAGAACCTTGGCATGGAAAACTATTCGTATGGTATGAACGTGAATTCCCTGTTCCGGATATCCCTCGGGAAGTAGGCATTCCGCCACAAATTCTGCAGTTAACTTTTGGTGCATGCGGTTATGAAACACAAGTTTGGCTCAATGGCTTCCCGCTACAAACTATAGAAGGCGAGAAAGCACATTTTGGAGGGCATACTTCTTTTTCATATGAACTTGATGAAAAAATTCTCCTGCCCATGAACCGCCTTACGGTTAGGATTGCCGGGACAATGGATGCGGACACGCCCAGGGGGAAGCAGGAATCGCATGTATATAAGCGGGGTGGTATCTGGTATCAAACTTATACAGGGGCAGTGCGAAGTATATGGCTGGAACTTGTAGAACGAAACAGGTTGAGGTCTCGGGTTGGCGTAGTAAGCGTTGTAGAAGACAACCTGGTTCGGTTTAACCTTACCACCCGCATTCATGATCCGGGAGCTTATACAATAAGGTTGAAAATTTACAATAAGAGTGGCGACAACAATGTCCCGATAGCAGAAGATGCTTATCCATTGCTTATTGAGGAAGGACAGAAACAGCAGCGTGTGGTAATTGAAATTCCCGAGGCCAGGCTCTGGTCCACACAGGACCCGCACCTGTATATCCTTTATGCAGAACTGATTGATTCAAAAGGAAATAGAGCTGTAATAGAAACGCACTTCGGTTTAAGGAAAATAGAGGCAAGGGGAAGTTACATATATCTTAACAATGAACAAATATATCTTGACGGCATATTATACCAACCGGGCACTGCTTCTTATGAAGAAATAAAGCGTCATATGCATTCCATGAAAGCACTTGGATGTAATTTAGTCCGGATCCATATTGCAGGAGTAGATCCACGCATCTATAAACTTGCTGATAAATTGGGGCTACTTTTATGGGTTGAAGTTCCAAGCCCCCATCGCTCAACATCCATTAGCAGGGTCAACCATAGAGATGAGCTCCTTAGGATGCTGGCCCTGATCGAAACCCATCCATCGGTAATAATTTGGAGCTTGTACAATGAAGACTGGGGCGCCCAGGATATAGCAACAAATCCAGAAACCCGGCAGTATATTATTGATATGTACCATTACATGAAGATCAACCACCCACAGTTCCTGGTGGTGGACAATGACGGTTGGCAACATATTTCTTTTGAAGGAAAATTAAAAACCGATTTGTTGACTGTACATATTTATACACCTTATGAAAAAAGGTGGGAAGAATTATTTGACCACCTTGTAGAAGGTAAATTGGAAGGAGTAGCGGCATTTCCTTTGGTTGTTGGAGATCCATTCTTTTTTAGGAAGCAGGTACCTCTTATTGTAAGCGAATGGGGTGGCTTCGGTTTTGTTGATTATGGCGGTCCTCAAAATGATGATGAAAGGGCAAAATACATATCGACCTTTAAAAAGCTCCTAAGGGAGCGGCATATTGCAGGAGATGTCTATACACAGGCCACCAATATAGAAGATGAGGTCAATGGATTGATTGAAGATAAGAGCGGTGCATTAAAGGTTCCAAAAGGCTTGTTGCAATCTTAATTCAGGCCTCCTTTAGATTTCCTTATAATCTTTTGTTTAAATGATTGGTTCTTACATTTCGTGAAAATCCCTAAGTAGAAGGGGGCATACCATTGAGTTATTTAGGTTTTTTATATAAGCGTTGTAATTTGACTAAAAATTCTAATCAAGTCAATCAACCATTAATACGAGCATTCAAAAATGTCAGCCTTTGCTTTTAACATAGTCAATACCTTTGTTTACCATACAAACATTTTTACTTCGAATTATAAAAATACTTGGTATTGAAGTATTATAGCCCCTTTTCTGGTAAAAATCCTTATGTCTGAGGCACCAGGTTCAAAAATGGGCCTGCTTTGATAATCAATTGAAATTTTACTGCCATGGCTTTGTACCAGCCAGTTCAATCCAACATCATATACAAAAACAGGGTCTGCTAAGAGTTGATAATTGGCGGATTGGAATGTAAAATATGGCATCAATGTTCCTTGATTTCCCAATAATCCGTCGTTAAATTTATACCCACCCTGCGCGTAAATTACCTTTCCCGTGCCAAACATAGGATAAGCATTTCCTGCGCCATTGAAGCTTCCGCCATTGCTTCCATTTGCCGGGTTCATAATACCATTGTTCCTGGTAAAGTTTGGGCCATAATCCATATTAAAATATCCAACATATGCATTTATTGCCGAGCCATTGTCTTTTAACGGCACATCAAGAAATGCAGCAACAGACCAAAGCAGCATGTTATGATATAGCGTATCTTCATTGACTAAATTCCAGCTGGCATCAGGTTGTGCTATTAAACCTGCCTCCAGGTTGAATATTTTCTTTTTGCCCAAGTATGTACCTGCCATATAAGGGGTAGTATGGGGTTCACTCTCCAGGAAATTCCAAATTAAGAAGGTTTGATACTGAAGTGAATGTCCCCTGGGATTATAGGTTGCATTTACTGACAAAGGCGCTTGAACTTGTCCATTGGTTTGTACAGGGAAAGGGTCACTCAAAACCAAACGGTAATCAAGCTTACCAATCTGCCCTCTTGCATATACGCTCAACTTCCTGGAAAATATATCTGATTGATCTACAGTAGCCTGGGCAAAAACCGGCACATCAAGACTCATAATGGTTCCTATACTTGGCTGGCTGAACCTGGAAAGGCCGTTGGTGATGGTAAGGCCCGCCCCCATTTTCAGCAAATTTTTGTTTTCAAAAACCAGATATTCAGAAAGTGCATCGTGGAAAAATGCCTGCAGCTTTCTGTTTCCGGCATTTTGGCTTAGATAGTTGAAATTATTCATCCCAAACTGTGTATAAAAAAATACTCTGGGGCTTAATTGTCCATAAAATTGCATCCGCGTCCTCCTTAAACCTATATCGAAGGTTTGGGATACAGGTTCATTGTTGACCAAGGTACCAGGATTACTTTGGTTGTACCTCAGCCATGTTTGGTTGAGGAAAGTAAATTTTACATATTGGCTCCCATCTTCATTGATGGGAAAGCGCAATTCGTTTTGTTGTGGGAATCCTTTAAAATTGATGCTACAGAATAATGAAAAGATGATGATGTAAAATTTCATAAAAACTATTTTTAAGGCTCTTTGATTTCTCTTTCTTTGATGGAGTTAATTTTATAAATGTATTTTAGATATAAATGTTGAAATTAGTTTTTAAGTTAATAAAGGATTTTCAAATTGAAGAAGCAGAAAATGATATTTTACAAAATCACTAAAATTCTTCATAAACGTAGTTGTATATCATCAGCTTTTTAGCCAATCATAAATGCTATATTACATTTAAGCAATCAATATTTTTTCTGAAAATGCAATAAAAAGACCATGACATTGTATTGTAACACTTAAATAGCAAGCTTTAAATTTATGGACAAAACACTGTTAAACATTATATTAATTTATAGCCTTATAATTTTAAGTAATTTCGCGTGCACAAACGAACAAGCCAAAAATAATAACAGAACAACCACTATAAAGCATGAAAACACAAATTATGTTGCTGAAAACGATAGCCTTGTCCTTGAAAAAAGCGAAGAAATTTTAAAGTACCTTAAAATTAAAGATTATAAAAGCTTTTCAAGTTTCTTTCATCCCACCTTGGGCATCCAGTTTTCACCTTATGGTTATGTAGATTCCACCCAGGATATAAGGCTTACATTGCATCAGTTTTCAGATTTTATCGACAGCAAAAATTTAATTTTGTGGGGCCATTATGATGGAAGTGGATCACCTATAAAGCTTTCTGTTGAAGATTATTTTGATGAATTTGTTTATAATAAGGATTTTCTACATGCAGAAATAACTACGCTCAATAAAATGGTAGGGTCAGGCAATTCCCTTAACAACCTGGAAAATGTATATTCCGGCTGCCCTTTTACAGAAAGCCATTTTTCTGGCTTTGAGGAAAAATATGGGGGCATGGATTGGGCTAGCTTAAGACTTGTATATAAAAAATTTGATGAAAATTTTTACCTTGTTGCAATAGTGCACGATCAATGGACTATTTAAAAAGGAGGTAAAAATTGAATTAAAAGTTTTTAAGAAATAACATTTTCCTTAAAAACTTCTATGAATTAAGCTTTATTTATTCAGTCATAGATTTAATTCCCCCTCCATTCCTGAATAAATCATGTGAAACAAAGTTATCTTCTACTTCCTCATCATTTACAAGGATGCTTTTAATTTTCCTTTCTTTGGCTGGTCTATTGATGATCAATTCCTGGCCATTTCCATTCTACCTTATCAAAAA
>JALZND010000420.1 GCA_030857845.1 Bacteroidota bacterium
CCTTTATTCCGTCCTGCTGCGCAAAAGCAAAAGAAGAAATCAACAAAATCAATAGTAATATTACGTTTCTCATTTTTTTTTAGATTTATTTATTAGAATTGTTCAAAATTATAAACTTATAAATAATGAAAAAAATCTTCTTTATCATTTTAATTACCTTACTAAATTTTGCTGAAATTAATGCCCAAAATGGTGAATTACGATGGGGCCCTGAGCATAATAACAAAGATTTTGATGTGGAACATGGCTACATTGGAAAAGTAGGTGACAGTTTTTATTCGCTGCGATCAAAAGATAAGGTTCTTTATCTCTCAAAATATAGAACAGCTGATATGAGCAGGGAATTTGAGAAACCTATTGGCTGGAATGACGATAAAAAGAATAGTGCCAATAAGAACCTTACTTTTTCCTCATTAAGGTTGTTTAAAAATAATTTTATCTTATTCTTTGAAGATTTGGATAAAAAAACCTCAACACAAATAATGTATGGCCAAAAAATTAATTTTGAAGGTAATTTTGAAGGAGAACTTGTTAAAGTAGATGAAAGAGACAAAGAAAGAAGAAGTAGGGACGGCAGTTTCAAAATAATTTATTCTGAGGATTCTTTAAATTTTTTAGTTGTTAAAAACCCAAATTTTGAAAAATACAGCAATGAAAAGTTCAATTTCAAAATTTTTAACGCTAGTTTAAAACCGCTTCATAATCTAGAAGTATCCTTGCCATATTTAGACAAAGATTTTGCTTTAATGAATACTTTGCTGTCAAAAGAATTAATCATTTATCTTTTGGCCAGGATAGAAGTACCCCGAAAAGACAAGAAAAAAGACGAAGCCACTTTTTATAATGAATTGGTAAGCATTGACCCTGCAAAAGGGGCTACTGTAAAAAAATATGAGATAAAACTCGATAAAAAGTACATAAAGCAGGTGGATGTTTATCTGGATAAATCAGAAAATATAAGATGTTTTGGATTTTATTCTGAACTGCGCGATAATGGAAAACCACAAGACGGTATAAAAGGTGCTTTTTTCTTCGAACTTAATAAATCCACAAAAAATATACAAAAACAAAGCACTAAAGATTTTAGCGCAGCTTTAGTAGAAGAACTTTCCGGAAAAAGAAGAGCTAAAAATGAGAAAGGGTTACTTAATCGGTATATGATAAGGAATGTCTTCGAAAGAGAAGACGGAGGAACAATTATACTGGTAGAAGAAAGCTATATAGTTGAAGTTACTTCTCAAACCAGGAACGGGTCAACTACAACTAGTTATCATTACCATCATAATGCTATTGTTTCTGTTAACATTTCCGAACAAGGAAATATACAATCTTATAATGTTGTGCCCAAATTGCAACATACTGTTAATGACGATCGGTTTGGCTCTTTTTATGCTTCTTATACAAAAGGAAAAGTATATATTGTTTATAATGATGAAGCATCAAACGCTGTGACCAAGACTTATGATAAAACCATGAAAAATTTTATGAAATCTGTACCTGTAATGGTTACGTTAAGCGAATCTGGAAAATTTGATAAAGTGATGGTTTCTACAGGAAAAAAGAGATCTGACTTTATTGTTACGCCTAGAATTACAAATAAAATAAATGACAATGAAGCTCTTGTGTATGCATATAAATTAAGCAAAGGATGTTGCTTTATTGGAGGTGGAAAAGCAAAAACCACCCGATATGGCTTGTTGAGATTTACTTAATATTGTCGAACTTTTTTAGGTATAAATAGCCGATATGTTTCATATCGGCTATTTTACTTTCATTCAATTTCTCTATTGAAGAACCTGTTAAAATTTTACCTCCATTATAAAATCGTTTGGCGGGTAAAATGCCGGAAAAGAAACCTGTTGCGTAGAATCCATTGTAAATGTTAAAAGCTGCGAATCCCAAGGAAGCAATATTCAAAAAAAGATTAGTCGCACCTTTCATAGGTTCACCACTTTTCATTAAACCCAGTCCTGGAAGAAAAGATGACATTCTTTTATAAACTTGTGGGTTTAACCAAATCGGGGAGGTGAAAACATTACGAAATGCCACAGAATCAACAGATGATCCATTTTGAATAATCTTCAAATATTCCTGTTGAAACTCATCCCAAAGTTCGTTTTCCAATAGAACTGCCATATGAAGCAGTTTTATTTTTTCAGTTTCTTCTGCACATAAATATTCTAAACTTCTAAAAGTTGAAAGGGCTTGGGTAAAGGACTTATTCAAAAATAGGTTCAATGTTTTTTCATAAAAAAATTCACATTGATTAGTTTGATCTATTTCTGTTGATTGGATCCTCTCAAGTGTGGCGATAGCCAAGGAATATTGCTCAAACCTTTGATAAAGTTTAGATTTTTCAAGCATTAAGTTCCCCTTTTTAATTTTGTTGTTTTCCAACATTATATTCTTTTCTAGTTCAATGGCCTTATGCATCAATGAATCCGGAAAGGAAAGGCTATTGAAAGAAATGAGGGTGCAAGCTATAATCGTTGATATAATATTGGTTGATGTCATGAATAAATTGTTTTTTAGAATCCCTTTTAAGTTTTTTAGTCCCCCATATGCTTCCTGTTATATTCGACAGGTAGTAAAAAGAAAAAATACTTCCGAATATTATAAATCGGGGAGAATTAAGGCCACTCTTGCGATAAGATTCATATGCTTGCAATCCAAATATGGCATTGGCCAAAAACATATTGATGCCCTGCCCTTTTTTGCCGATATAAACCTTGCCCAGACCAGGAACCAGAGCCGAATAAGCACCCGCAAGAATAGATGATTTCCTTTCATTCTTATAATAGCTTTTGTAAGAATAAAGGATATCTAGAGGCACACCTTTTACTTCATCATCTGTTGGCTTAAAATCGAGTTTCAGCATTTTCATTGTGATAGTTAAAGATTTAACTTCTTCTTTATCAATTAAATCTTCATTTAGATAATAATTCACTAATTCATGTTTTCCAAGTATAAATTTCAGTCTTAAATAATCTTTGAAGAACTTATCAGTAGCTATTTCCAAAGGTTGATATAAATCATAGTATAAAGCAGCGGAATCAAGTATTCCCAACTGATGAAAAGTCCAGGCTTTTTCAAAATGTACCCTCACAATATCTACTGAATCATCTAGGTTTGAAAGCAGGTACAACCTTTCGTTTAGTAGATTTTGTTGTGTCAGATGTTTTAGGAAAATTGCTTCTTCTTTAAATGATCCAATCTGGCAGTAAGTAAGATAGGGTATAAAAAGTAAAGGAAGAATAGATTTAATACATTTCTGGATCATCTATGACTTTCCCGGAATAGTTATCAAAAAGAATTGGGACAGTTTCAGTGGCTATAAACACGTGGCACCTTGTCAATCTATCGCCTGTAAGCAGGACACCCTTTACAAAGCCATGATGTTTTATACAGCCTGCTGAAAATCTTGAACAACTTAAATTGAAAGCGCATTCAGCTGATATTTGTTCAGATACAATATTCCTGTACAAAGAAAAAAGCAAATTAACAGGAAGGATTG
>JALZND010000421.1 GCA_030857845.1 Bacteroidota bacterium
TGCGGTTAGCAAACTGCCGCAATTGCGGTAGCCAGTGTTGAGCGATTGTTGTTTATAGTATTCGACAATATTTCAATTTGTATCCTTTTAAACCCAAACAATAACTTTTACATCTTTGGCAATTTTAAGATTTTCCTTTCGCCTTATTTCGGCCTTTAGCGGAAGTAAATAAATATTTATTTTTGTATCAAACCAGATTGCTGTTTCCCACTGATTGTCACCAATTTTTGCCGTTGCTTTAAGCCTTCCCCAACCTTCTTCCTGCCATTTAAGATTCTCTCTTATTTCCTTTCCTGATTCAGTAGGAAGCGAAATAAAGTGCCAACCACCTGGTGATGAATGTTGCCAAGGAATTGCTGAAAACTCATACTTGATTTTACCAATCATAGCTAAATCTCATTGGTTGTAAATTTAAATATTAAAATCAGTATTTAAATTATTCAAGGACTTCCGGTAATTTCCAAGCTTGTTCTACAACTTTTAGATAATTGCTCTTCAAGCAGGTCTTTATACCTGAAAGGGGATTGCAGGCTGATTTAAAATTAAAATATTAATTCAACTTAATACTTCAAATACCAAAATATCGTCTTTTTTATTTTTCATTGATATTTTACCTATTTTTTTGCATATAAATGATTCTTTTATTTTATTATAATTTTCCTCGCTGATCAATATCTGGCCGACATCCGCAGCAGATTGCAGTCTGGCTGCTACATTTACGGTATCACCAATTACCGTATAGTCTAACCTGCGAAGAGTACAGGAACCAATATTGCCAGAAACCATTTCTCCACAATGAATGCCAATGGAAATTTTAGGTTTAAACTCCATATCGCCAGATATCTCTGGTAAATTATTTAAAGAATTTTTAACGGCAAGGCAGGCATCTATAGCCCTGTCCAAATGATAGGGACCCTTAAATACTGCCATAATTGCATCACCCATAAATTTATCTACTATACCTTTTTGTTCAATAATTTCTTTTACCATTATATCAAAATATTTGTTCAGCAGGTTCACCACCACATCAGGAGGTTTGGTTTCACTGATCCTGGTAAATTCACATATATCTATAAAGGCCACTGAGCCTTCCACAGTTTCATTTTCGAAAATAGCAGATTCAATTTCTTTTTTACTCATGAAATTCAGAACCGTTTCATCTACATACATACGCAATATATCATTTTCCTTTAAAGCTTGTATGGTCTCCTTTATCTGCTTAACATGTTGAATAGTTCTGTCAATTGTTATTTCTAAATCTTTAAAATCTACCGGTTTGGTAATAAAATCAAATGCACCCCTGTTCATGGCTGTTCGGATGTTTTCCATGTCACCATAAGCAGAAACAATCACTGATTTTAATAAGGTATTGGTTTCAGAAATTTTAGTAAGTAAAGTCAATCCATCCATTTCAGGCATATTGATATCCGTCAGTACAAGATCAATGTCAGAATGCTGGTTTAGATGGTCAAGCGCCTGCCGGCCATTGTATGCAAAAACAAAATCATATTCATTTTGCCGGATTTTTTGCCGGAACTTTTGTTTGATCAATATTTCCAGGTCAGTTTCATCATCTACTACGAGTATTTTGGCCATAATAATAGGTTTAAAGTATTATCATTTCCCGAATCTCTTTTTTTAAGGAAATAAAATCAATCGGTTTGGTAAAAAATTCTTTAGCACCTGAACGAATAGCTTTATTATAATTTTCACTATCGCCATAAGCTGAAATCATGCTTACCTTGATCTGGGGAAATCGTGATTTTATTTTATCCAGTAGTTCCAAGCCTGTCATTCCCGGCATGTTTATGTCAGAAAATACATAGACTACATTAGGGGGATCTGATTCTTCCAGAATGGAAAGTGCTTCATTTCCTGAAAAAGCAAACAGCAGTTCCAGGTTTTCATCTCTAACCTCTTTCCTGAATTTTTGGCGGAATAGCATTTCTACATCTTTTTCATCATCTACAACAAGGATTTTCATTTTCTTAGTCTATTTTATTGGGATCGGTAAAAGAATGGTAAATATTGTAAATTTTTCACTTTGCGAATTTATTTGCAAAGTTCCGTTATGCGCTTTTATGATATCATGGGAAATACTCAGCCCAAGGCCTGTTCCAGCTGTTCCTTTTTTGGTAGTAAAAAATGGCTGCAGGATTTTATCTTTTATTTCATCGGGTATACCCGGGCCATTGTCTTCAAAACTGATTTTTATATATCCTTCTTCTTTTTTAGTTGCTATGGTAAGTTTAGGTAAGTAGTTTTTATCACTTAATGGGCTTTCCTCTTCTTTTTTTACCTTATCTCTCATAGCATCGAAAGCATTTTTACATAAATTTAATATCACTCTGCTAAAGCCCTCCGGGTTAATATTTGCTTTATCTATGTTTTCATCTAAACCTAATTGAATATGAACATTGATAGGATCTCTGTTGGCCCTCATACCATGAAATGCCAGGTTTACATATTCTTTAATCAACCCATTTAAATATGTAGGTTCCAGTGTGCCATTGCTGCCCCTGGAATGCAGCAACATAGATTTCACTATGGTTTCTACTCTTGTACTATGCTGGTTGATTTTTTTCAGGTTTAATTTTACATCTTTAAGCAAAGTGATTATATTTTCTACTACAGGGTTTTCATCAAGCTTTACAAACTCTTCAAAAACTTCATCAATATATTCTATGCTTAATTCAGAAAAATTATTTATAAAATTAAGCGGGTTCTTAATTTCGTGGGCTATTCCTGCACTCAGCTGCCCCAGGCTAGCCAGTTTTTCCTGCTTTACAAGCTGTGCCTGGTTCACCTTTAGCATTTCCTGGGATTCATTGAGGGCCGCGGTAAGGTCCGCAACTATTTTTTTAAGTTCGTGGTTCATACTATTACTTGCCTCATCAGGCATAGTGGTTACCTCCTCCTTTTTGTTTCCTGAGGTGGAGGGATGTATATGAACTATATGCCATTTATCCTCAAACAGCTCCATCAACACGGTTACCCTGAGCAATAGCTTTTGGGTTATTTCATCAAGTGTGGAGGTTATATGAAATTCATCCATAAAAACTGCTGATGATTTGTTTTGGGATATTTTTCTTAAAACCGGAACAACACCAACAGAAATTTTCAATGCTTTATTCAGTTTTTGTTTCCTCTTTATAAGTGCTGACAGCTCCGGAATATCAAAATTTACCATATCCGGTATGGTATCATTTTCCGTTAAGTAAGTAAAATGCCCGTTAACATTTTGTACAGGGATTGGGTCATTTTCTGGTAAAATATCGCACAATAGAGCCCTTACAGCTGTGTTATAAATGGGTTCTAATTCATTTAATTTTGTTTTTCTCATGCTTTTGCATTCTTTACAGAAAACAATTATTTGTGTACACTGCTCATACCGCCAAAAATTGGCTTTAGCTCTAATCCAAAAAACAGATCCCCCGGCAGTCCTTTTAAACACTGGCACTAACTTTTAACTTACCTGCTGGTTTTTTAAGGCTGAATATGTAC
>JALZND010000422.1 GCA_030857845.1 Bacteroidota bacterium
TAAGAGGGCCTTCTGGCTTCGGGAAAATCTTCTACTGTAAGGATAGTTCCAGCCCTAAGGTCTACTTTTTCAAAATCATTCCAGCTTATCATCGTATTGGATCAATTATATATTTATTATAGGTATACTTCCAATTCGGAATGTAAATGTTAATTTTTATAATTACAAATTGTTGTTTTTAAGAATAATTGCTGATATTAAAAAACTTATTTTTTTAACTTCGGCATAAATGAACATGCTGTTCTTAGAGCTTATCTATGATTAGAACTTATATGAATTTAAATTTACATTTGGACCGTGCACATAAAACCACCTAGGTTAAAAATTAATGACACTGTAGCTATTGTATCCACAGCGAGAAAATTGTTGGCTGATGACCTGCAGGTGGCAATCAAGGTTATTGAAAACTGGGGCCTGAAAGTAAAATTAGGAAAATATTTATTTAATCAGCACCATCAATTTGCAGGCAATGATGAAGAAAGGCTTCAGGATCTCCAGGAAAATATTGATGATCCGGAAGTAAAAGCAATATTGTGTGCTCGTGGTGGCTATGGCTCAACAAGGATTATTGACAGGATCAATTTTTACAAGCTTTACGAAAACCCAAAATGGATAGCCGGCTTTAGTGATGTTACAGCGATTATCTGCCAGCTGCATAATCTGGGAATAGAGAGCATTCATTCAATCATGCCGCTTTTGTTCAATGTTCCGGAAAGTGAAGAGGCGGTGACGAGTTTAAGAAATATACTTTTTGGTGAAGAAATTGTTTTGCAATCAGGCCCTCATCTTTCCAATCGGGATGGAATAGGGTCAGGGGTAGTTATCGGGGGAAATTTGTCAATTTTGGTAAATTCCATTGGAACAGGGTCTGAAATAGATACCAAGGGAAAAATACTTTTTATTGAAGACCTTGACGAGTATTTGTACCATATAGATAGAATGATGGTACAACTTAAAAGGTCAGGAAAACTGCACGCTCTGGCAGGTTTGGCGGTTGGTCAGATGTCTGACATGAAAGACAATGCTGTCCCATTTGGGTTTACAGCCTATGAAATCATAAAGTCACATACTGAAGGGTATCCTTATCCTGTATGTTTTGATTTTCCAGTAGGCCATGTTCCCCATAATTTGGCTATTCCATGTGGAAGAAAAGGAAAACTAATTGTTGGGAAAGATAAGTCAATTTTAAGCTTTTAGTGGTAGGCTTATTCTGAGGTTTTTTAATTTATTCTCAACTTGACAAGTGCAGTAAGTTTAAACCGTCGCTTTGTGAGACAGCGGCGGGTAATTATGAAGAAGTGGAATAGAAAGCACAAATTTGCACTAATGCTTAGCAGAGTAGAAAATGTTCAACTATCTCCGTCAGCCACTTTTTCATAAATACAATGTTGGTGGCAGTTAGTCTTCAAACTTCATTTCAAATATCAAATAGTGCTTTATCTTGAATTTCTTTCCCCAATTCTCAACTTTTTCTCCACTGTCTGCTACTGAACAATACATTTTCCAATTCCCTTCTTCGTAAGGTAAAATATATGCAAACGCTGGAAAGTCCTCGTTAATTTTAATTTTTATGTCAGCACCAATGTCCCGCAAACTGTAATCGTCTGAAATTATTGCCTCATATTTTTTGTTTAATCCAACCATTGGAAATCTAAAAAAAAGTTTTAATTTGTTATCCACACGGCTCCCAAATACTGTTAGAGATAAAGTATCCTCTTTTATTTGCCCAACTCTTGCATTGGATTTTGAGTTAATTAGAGTGTCCACCTTTCTTACTTCTCCGTCCCACATTTCTTTGCAGTACAGTGAAAAATATTTCCCTTTCAGTTTTTGTCCAGCAAATTTAACTCTGTAATAATCAATGTTTTGAAACTGTAAAATATTTGTAACTTCAGAATTCTCAGAACCAAACTCCGAAATCATTTTTAAGTCTGCGGTTGAGGGATTCACTTGTCCAGACACAAGATGAGTAATTGATGAGATAATAATTGTCAAAATTAAATGTTTCATTGTCTTGTAGTTTGTTTGTATTGTGTCGTTTTCTAATTGCCACAACTACCTGCTAACAGCAATCACTGCCTATAGCAACTCAGATTTCAGCTGGTAAACGCAAGTAGCACTTTAAATTAACAATATTTTCATATACTTATCCTTTCAATTTCCGATTATTAAAACTATTTATTTATATTCGGGTACTATGAGATAGGCCGGCATATCTGGAACTTTTGTCTTTCTTATTGACATTTTCACCATTTCACTGATATTCGGCAAGATTTACTCTTTTAAAAATATTTTTTACAAAATTTTTCGCATGAGTTTAGACCAAGTTCTAGAAAAGATCAGGGAAATAAAGGTGTTTATTAGTAAAGAAGCTGCACAAAGAGATATAGATGCGATCTGGCCGGAAAAGGAATTAAACGTTTTAAAAGAAGAGCGACTAACAGGTTTGGTTGTCCCAAAGGAAAATGGTGGGCACGGCCTCGGACTATTTGCATTGGCGCAATCCTGTGAACTACTGGCCCAGGGTTGTCCTTCTACAGCCATGTGCTTTGGAATGCATAACGTAGGTACAGCAGTATTGGCAGCAAAAGCCACCGCTTTTCATAAAGAAAAATTTCTCGAACCGATTGCCAGAGGAAAACACCTAACTACCATCGCTTTAAGTGAGCCTGGAACGGGGGCCCATTTTTATTTTCCCCAAACCAAGCTCCAGTCTTTATCAAACAAGGAACTGAAAGTTACTGGTTCAAAGACTTTTGTAACCAATGGTGGTCATGCCGACTCTTACATAATTTCAACGGTTGCTTTTGATCCCGGTGCAGATCCGTTTCAATTTTCCTGTGTTGTTTTAGAGAAATCACAGGAAAATTTGATCTGGGGAGAACCTTGGATGGGTCTGGGGATGCGCGGGAATTCTTCCAGGAATTTGGAAATAAAAGATGCTATCATCCCTTCATCTCATCTTTTAGGTGAAGAAGGAGACGAGTTATGGTTCGTTTTTAACGTTGTGGCGCCTTACTTCTTAACGGCAATGGCTGGCACATACCTTGGAATAGCACAAGCAGCTTTCGACGAAGCTAAAAACCACCTTAAGAGCAGGACCTATTCACATAGTGGTACATCTTTAAGTGAAAATCCTTTTTTACAACATAGACTAGGCAGTGTATGGGCTAAGCTGGAAAGAACCCGAAGACTTATTTATCACGCATGCCAGGACGGTGATAATGGAAACGCTTCAGCAACACTTTCTATAATGGCGGCAAAAGCCGAGGTTGCCGCCTGTGCCAATGAAGTTGTGAATGAGGCAATGACCTTGACAGGTGGCATAGGGTACCGCGAAAATGGACTCCTGGGCAGGCTTTTAAGGGATGCCAGAGCGGCTCATATCATGGCTCCCACAACCGATCTTTTATATACCTGGATTGGTAGAACCTTATTAGATCAACCAATACTTTCTGATTAATTTTTTTAATGATGCAGACTGAAATCTTGTATTCTGA
>JALZND010000423.1 GCA_030857845.1 Bacteroidota bacterium
GAGGGTGGTCAGGCGCGCTTGTTCATTCCTTCTTCACTTGCTTATGGAGAAAGAGGACAAGGTGGCGGAAAAATTGGCCCTAATGAAGTTCTGATTTTTGATATCGAACTTGTTGATATCAAATAATTCAAGCTTTTATGAAAAAAGCCGGGATTTTTCGTTCCGGCTTTTTTTTTGGGAGGATTGTATAATTTAAATTTTTGAGCTTGATTTTTGCTGCTCATTATATCTAGTTTATTATTATTTCTGTTTAGATGAAAGTAAACATCAAAACAAGCCGGATCATAAATCCAAGTCCTTCATGCCATTCCTTACTTATATTACTAAGTTTAAATTTTATAAAAAAAATGAAAAGAATATTTCAATTTAAAAGCCCCTGTTTACAAGCTTTAATTGGTGTCTTATTTTTCTGCAGTTTATTTTCATGTTCTAAAGAAGAAGAAGAACCTGAAGAAGATGTACGAAAGAGGCAGGATATGGCTGCTATTCAGGATTATTTAGCTACAAATCAGGTTGAGGCGACCCAGAAGCCATTTAGCATCTATGAATACTACTATTATAAATTATATGAAAATCCAAACGAAAAAACCCCGACAGATGGGAATATAGTATTGTTTTACTATAAGATGTACCTTTTGGATGGAACTGAAATAGCTTCCTATACAGCTGCAGATGGTGACCCTATACCGGCAAAATATGGGTCTACGACAATATTCCCCTATACTATAGGGCATGCTTTTCAACACCTAAAGAAAGGGGAAACCCAAAGGTTGCTGCTCCCTTCCTACCTGGCTTTTCATACTTATACCAATGAAGATATTCCACAATATTCAAACATTGTTGTTGATATTGAATTGGTTGATATCTTGACAGTGGACCAGCAAAAGCAAAGGGAAAGTGCCATAATTGATGATTATATTGAAGAAAATGAACTGGGTACCTTCAATAAGTTCTCATCAGGCCTTCGTTACAAAGTACTAGAAGCTGGTACCGGGTCTACTCCTGTAAGGGGCAACAGGATTTCAGTTGCATATAAAGGCACTTTACTTGATGGGACTGTTTTTGATGAAAGCAAAGATGGTTCACCTTTAGTGTACAACCTTGGCTCCACCTCAATGATTGCCGGATGGGAACAAGGCGTTCCATTGATGCAAAATGGAGAGAAAGCAATGCTGCTAATGCCCTCGCATCTTGCTTACAGCAATAATATTACAGTAATCCCGGAAAGTATAAGAGAAGATCTTGTAGGAAGATCCCTTCCTCCATTTTCAATCCTTAAATTTGAGCTTACCCTTGAAGATATTAAATAACAAGGCTTCGGCTTGAAGCGTGATTTTAAAAACAATTACAATGTATTAATCTTTTGGGCCCAAAACAAACTGTTTAGATCATGATACAGTTTGTTTTGGGTTTTCCATTTTCGGTATTTCATTTTTATTAAAATTCCATTATCTTTTAATAAAATTAAGGACCAGATTATTGATCATAATTATGAAAATCTGCATAGCCAGCAACAACCCGCACAAAGTACAGGAAATAAAATCTATTTTAAATAATAGATTTGAAATCATAAGCCTTGAAGGTATAAATTGTACTGACGAGCTTCCCGAAACCCAAAAAACCCTTGAAGGAAATTCCCTTCAAAAAGCTGAATACATCTTCAAAAAATTTAAAGTTAATGCCTTGGCCGACGATACTGGCCTTGAAGTTGTATCACTTGATGGTGCACCAGGCGTTGACTCCGCAATGTATGCGGGAAATCATAGGAACAACGAAGGAAATATATCGCTGCTCCTTAAAAACCTTGAAGGAAAAACGAACAGGAAAGCACAATTCAGGACCATTATATCTTTGATCATAAATGGCAGGACCAAACAATTTGAAGGTGTAGTAAAAGGTGAAATAATAAAAGAAAAGCGTGGAAATCAAGGATTTGGTTATGATGCAATATTTATGCCTTCCGGCTGTCAAAAAACTTTTGGGGAAATGGGCGAAGAAGAAAAAAATAAAATTTCCCATAGGGGCATAGCTATTAGAAAGCTGGCCCAATATTTAAACGGCTTGGAAAAATAAGTTTTTTTGTCATTTTCATTATTATGGACCAACCTTTTATAATTGGAGTAACTGGCGGAAGCGGCTCAGGAAAAACATATTTTTTAAAAAAATTGTTGGATTCTTTCCATGAGCATGAAATCTGCCTCATTTCACAAGACAATTATTATTTACCGAGGCACCAACAACCTTTAGATATAAATGGCATTCAAAATTATGACACACCTCGTTCTATCGATTTTGAACAATTTGCTAAAGATATACAGTCATTAAAACAATTTGAACCTGTGCAAAGGCTTGAATATACTTTTAATAATCCTGCTATAATACCCAAACAACTCGAATTTAAGCCTGTTCCGATAATAGTGGTTGAGGGTATTTTTGTGTTCTATAATGAAACCATTTACAAAATGCTGGACCTGAAAATCTTTATTGATGCTAAAGAACATATAAAGATAAAAAGAAGGATAAAACGTGATAGTTCAGAAAGAGGGTACGATCTTGAGGATGTTCTGTATAGATATGAGCACCATGTAGCTCCTACATATGAAAAATATATTGAACCATATAAACATGATGCAGATATTGTGATACCAAACAATTCTTCGTTTGCAAAAGCTTTAGAAATTTTGGTAGTATATTTAAGACAGCGTATAATAAAAAATGTATAATAGAAGTTTCTTAGCGCCAGGATCTTAAATATTTTTTAGATTTTATTTTAATTATTGCTGGACTATTTTCTGTGTCAAAGTTTATACTAAAACTTTGCGTACTCCCCATTAAACCATATGGTATTCTTGCGTCTGGCAAATAATGCTTCCAATAATACTTCCCAAAACCATAACCAACTTCCACACAATACCGACACCATTAATATTTGCGTGAACTCCTCAATCCTTTTGTTTTATACAAACCTTAAAGTTTTTCTGTGAATAGTTCCTTGTACTTTTCCCTACTAAGCAAGTCTATCCGTACTTCCAGCGTCATTGTTATGAAATGCGGCACTTCATTTTCCGTAAAACTGTACTTGGTGCTCATAGTTTACTTTTCTTCGAACTTCCCGGACGGAGTCCTACTTTTCATTTTTAGCACAGGAGTACCTGCGCTAGTATGGTTTATCAGATATTGAAGCATTTTCAACGAAATCCGAAAAAAAATCTATATTACTAAATATGATCCGATTGTCTTTTAATAAAAACATCGTCTCCGGAAATTGATAAGGCGTCTTCCTTATCTATAGGATTTTTGACGTTAATCTCCTCTTTATTACAGGAAGATAAAATAAATAATATTAAAGAAGTTACCAAATAGATTTTTTTCATAATTTTAAGATAGGTTTGGTTACTAAAAAGACCCATCAAGGAATTGAAAGAAGCATTCCTGCTTTAATATACAAGCAGGTGGCCTAAATGATATTATTGCTTGGAAACAAAGTATGT
>JALZND010000424.1 GCA_030857845.1 Bacteroidota bacterium
TGTATCTTTAAAGCTAAAGCTATTGAGGGAGACAAAAGATCCTATTATAAAGGTTTTCCCACACTCAAACGCACACTCACTCCCAAACTTGCAATAGGCTTCTTTTTTCGCTCTTTATTGAGTTACGTTTTTTTTAAAGCCTAAATATTATATTTAAATTTTTTAAGATTAATTTTTACATTCAATACACACGATCTATCAAAATCTTTATGATCTAAAATTTATAAAACTTTATTGAACCATAATATAAACTATGTGAATACAGGTTACGTAAGCCATATCACAGCTACATATTTTTTCAGCAACTACAATTATTTTTTGAAAATGGCATTACTAGGTAAAGTTATAAAAGGTGCCCTGCACCTTAAAAAGATATTAGCCTCTGGGGGAGTTGATCCAGTAGCCGCTCAGGAGAAAGTTTTGCGCCATCATCTTACAAAAGCAAAAAGCACAGCTTTTGGAAAACACTTTGATTTTGATGAAATCCTAAAATCTAAAGATATCAGAAAGGCTTTTGCAGAGAAGGTGCCCTATTACGATTATGATAAAATCTATAAAGAATGGTGGCACCGTTTGTTGGAAAATGAGCCAGATGTATGCTGGCCCGGCACCACTGATTATTTTGCCTTAAGTTCAGGCACTACCGGCAACCAAAGCAAGCGGATACCTGTCACTTCTGACATGATTAAAGCCATAAAAGACACAAGCATACAGCAGATTTTATGTCTTTCGAATTTTGATTTGCCCGCAGAGGTATTTGAAAAAGAAATTTTAATGCTAGGCAGCAGTACAGACCTTACCGACAAGGGAGAATACCAGGAAGGTGAGATTTCAGGTATCAGTGCAAGCAACGTCCCGTTTTGGTTTGAGAGCTATTATAAACCAGGAAAGGAAATTGCCAGTATATCAGATTGGGACCAAAGGGTTTTGGAAATTGCCAAAAAAGCCCCTGAATGGGATATTGGTGCTCTTTCAGGTATTCCTGCATGGATACAGTTGATGTTAGAAAAGATTATTAGTTATCATAACCTCAACAACATCCATGATATATGGCCAAACCTTACTTTATATGCTACGGGCGGGGTTGCATTTGAGCCTTATCGAAAAAACTTCGAAAAGCTCCTTGCCAAACCTCTTTATTATATTGATACTTACTTAGCATCAGAAGGTTTTCTTGCTTTTCAAACTAGACCTGAGACAGAATCTATGGCACTGGCTTTGGAAAGTGGCATATATTTCGAATTTATCCCATTCGATGAATCGAATTTTAAAGATGGGGAAATGATTGAGAAACCAACTATCCTCACTATTGACCAAGTGGAAGAAGGAAAAGAATATGCCCTCATAATTTCTACTTGTGCAGGTGCCTGGAGGTATATGATTGGGGATACGGTACGATTTACGGACTTGTCGATACATGAAATTGTTATTACCGGAAGAACCAAATTTTTCCTAAATGTAGCAGGTTCCCAGCTTTCTGTAGAAAAAATGAATGCGGCTATCAAGGCACTTGAAGAAGATCAGGAAATTAGTATCAAAGAGTTTTTGGTATCAGCTGTACCTTTTGAAGGTGCATTTGCCCATAAATGGTATATAGGTTCAGGTGATGCGGTAGATGTGGAAAAAGCCACCAGTAAATTGGATGCTTATTTGAAAGAAATCAATAAAAATTATAAAGTAGCCCGGTCAAAGGCTTTAAAAAAAGTATTTATAGAGGTAGTGCCCCCTGATTACTTTTATGAGTGGCATGCAGACCACCACAAAATGGGAGGACAAACAAAAACGCCTCGGGTCATGAAGTCTGAGCAATTTGAAGAATGGGAAAAATTCGTTAAGTCTCACTCCACAACCTAAAATATAATGCTTTAATTTTTCCGGGATTTCATAAAATCCCTGGCGGCTTTATGAGCGGGATGTTTACGCTTAGCATGTTTTTTTATTTGATTTATATAATCTTTTGCAGCTGTTTTATTTTTTTCTTTATCAGCTATTTTTGCAAGAGCCAATAGCGAATAAAGATAATATCCTGATTCATAAGCTTCTAGTTCGTCCCCATAACCAATAGCCTTTTCATAATATTTCTTGGAATTTGCCAGGTCGCCCCGTGTTTCATAGATCTGCCCGAGGTAAAATGAAGCGTACCTGCCACTGGTGGCCTCATACCCCACCATTCCTTTTTCAATTTTATCTAATATATCCAAGGATACTTTTTCAGTCTGCCTTTGCTGGCCAGAAGAATACAATAACCGGGCATAGAAACGGTGAAAATAAGCATTGTCCGGGAATGTCGCAGCAAGGTATTCGGAAACGGGAAGCGCTGATAAAGGGTCGTTTTCTTCTACTGCCAATATTCTCATAAGGAAATTTTGGGCTTCAGTACGGGTATAAAATGCATTATTGGCTACTTCCTTTAGTTGTTTTATACCTAAATTTTTATCACCCTTGGCAAAAAACATCAATACAGGCCTTAATAGTGGATAATTTTCCGGAACCCATACGGAGTAATAATTGTACAAAGCATTGCCAAAAAGAAATTCAGGGCTCAGGTCATCCTGGCCCTTGCTTTTGTCCAGGTACTTTAGGGAATTTTTTCCAGCAGAAGTAGCTTTTCCCCAAATTTTCCTGTCGGAATACAACCTTCCTTTAAAGCCATAAGCCGCGGATAAAAAAAAGGTCGCTTCAATATTAGTTTCATCAAGTTCGTACAACCTTTCTGCCAGGAAAATAGAAGTATCCATATATGCTAAAAATTTAGCATCATAGGCAGTATTTTCCATATTTGGCACAATTTTCCACCATTCGCTCAGCCCCAATAGAAAATAAGGCAATGGATGCCATTTGTATTTTTGCTTGAGCCACCTGAACTGCCTTTCAGCACGCTCAAACTTAAAATTATATAGGTCATTGACGGCTTGTGTAGCTTCAATTTGCACATTCATATCTGCAAGAAGCCTTGGCACGTCCTTGTTTTGGGAATGTGCACCAAGTGTATTTAATATGATGATTAAGGTAATAAATACAGATTTTTTTATAAACATCCGTAAGAAAATGATTATGAGGAATCCCTGCGGGGAAAGAAATTTCAATATTACTATTAAACTGTAAATTAAAAGATTTTATTTTCTTTATACACAGAAATTTTAACAGGCTGTTAAATCTTAGTCTTGTTTGAGGGTTTTCTCCAATGAGGTCAATTGAGTTTCATCATGGCTGTATATGTCGGGAAGGAAATTTACTTTTCCATCATCATTGACCCAGGTGGTTTTATAGACGATATGTACAGGCACCTCTTTTGGCAAAATTACATTTTCTGGCTCTTCCAAATTTAGGTATTTATGGAATTTTGCCCTGTCCCATGATGGGTCATCCTTTAACAAAAACTCCGCTATATCCAAGGGGCGCTCTACACGGATACAACCATGGCTATATCCCCGTTCATTTTCCTTAAAGAGGTGTTCAGAAGGGGTATCG
>JALZND010000425.1 GCA_030857845.1 Bacteroidota bacterium
GCCCTACCCTGTTGAGATCTACATCGCTCACCGCAATGATCCTGGCCTGATCATATTTTAATACTGAAGGCATATCATGACCCCTGGAGATCCTGCCCACACCAATGGCACCTATATTAATTCTGTTACTGGGCGCATTGGCACCAAAGACAGAAGAAGGGACTATAGTGGGTATTGCATAAGCCCCAACCATTCCGGTTGCGGAAGTTTTTAGGAAATTCCTTCTGGATACTTCTTTAGCTTTCTTCATTACTCTTTACAGTTGATTTAAAAAATTTCATTCTCATTGATTTCCGTAGAGCTTATGGCATATGACTTCTTATAATCGAGCTTTCCTTTATCCGCTACCCATTTCAATCCTTCTATGATATGAGCCAGGTATACCGGGTTTTCATAATCTTCCTTGCTGTGCCCCAAGGAAGTGTACCATATTTTGCCGCCATCAAACATATGGCACCAGGCAACAGGATACCTATTGCCAAAAACATCAGGCTTGGTATGTTTACCATCGCCGCTCTCTTTTACCTGCGATAAATCAGAATATAAAAGAACCTTGATGCTGGGATTGATTTCCTTAAAATAATAGCTCTCATCTATGGTATCCCATTTTTGCTGTAGGTTTTTGGTGGTCGGATGTACAGGATCCAATACATGAACAGTATAGGGCTGAAGTGGGGGATGCCTAAGAAAGGTGGCGCCCATCATTAATTTAAACCACTTCCAGTTTCTTTCTGTGCCTGTAGCGGAATGTATGCCAATATAGCCCCCTCCTGCTTGTATATATCGCATGAAAGCCACTTTTTGAGCCTCAGTATCAAATACATCATTGTTGGTATTGGCGAAAATAATGGCGTCGTAATTTTTTAGTTTCTCCTCAGAAAAGATATTGGGATTTTCGGTAGTATCTACCGAAAAATTCAATTCCCTGCCCAATTTTTGAAAGGCTGCAGTGCTGGAAGGGATGTTGTCATGAACAAAACCCTCCCCATTTTTAGTATACACTAAAAAATTCTTGTCTTTCAGAATCCTGGAATCTATTTGCTGGGCATGTAAAGTGCATTGAAAAATGAAAAATAGTAAAATGATAAATCCTGTTCTCATTATATTGTTGAAAATGCAAACGCTGATTTTAAATATATCAAAACTTTTAGGTTATTATGTTCTTTTTGATCCAATTTTTATTCCCGGTCAGCAAGCTGATCTTTCCCCTTAACCAAATTTACCTGATGCTCTTTGACAAAATCGTTGATTTTTCAGGATTTCAGGATGATCTTCAGCTATGTTATATTGCTCAGAAGGATCCTGGCTTATATTGTATAAAATAGGGGGATTATGTTCTTCCCTGCCTCCAAACATTCCATATTCACCCTGGGTTATATAATGTGCTTTATAATCTCCAAGTCTAATAGCATATAAGTCGGTTCCGCGGTAATACAGCATGTTTTCTCTAGGGCTTGGCTCATTGCCCAACAACACATGAGTCAAGTCATAGCCATCGATCACACGGTCTTCAGGTATGGGAACGCCGGCCATTTTACTAAAAGTAGTAATAAATCCATGGTAGCGCCAAGGCCTGACACTACTGCCGGCTTGATCCTGTCGGGAGACCAGAAGATGCAGGGCACCCTCATCCCGCCTTCCCAGGTAGTTCCTTTTCCTGCCTTCCAGCAAACCTGCACTTCCTGCATGGCTTTTAAAAGAAAGCCATGGACCGTTATCAGAAGTGAATATTACAATTGTGTTTACATCAAGGCCTTCTTCTTTTAAGGTGGCGATAAGCTGACCCACGCCGTGGTCGATTTCTTCTATCACATCGCCATACAGCCCCCGGTCACTGGTGCCCCGGAACTTTTCGGAGGCAAATAATGGGATATGGGGCAAACTATGGGCCAGGTAAACAAAAAATGGCTCCTCTTTATGGTCTTTTATAAAGGCAATGGCTTCTTCCGTATAGCGTTTGGTAATGGTGTTCTGATTGGCGGGGCGCTCTATGATTTCAGTATTGCGCATCAGGGGCACATTGAAATTCGATAGGAATAGAATCTGCAAATTCCCAATAACCTTTTTCGGTGGTTTTATCCATATCGTTGGAATAAGGTATGCCAAAGTAATAATCGAATCCGTGGTTTGTCGGAAGGTATTGTGGGCGGTGGCCCAGGTGCCATTTGCCGATGGCAGCTGTGGCATAACCAACCTCTTTTAATTGCTTTGCCAAAGTAACTTCGCTGGGCAAGCCATGCAATGATTTGGGAACAGCACCCTGACCACGTTACTGCTCATGCCACTTCTTACCGGAAGCCGTCCGGTGAGGAGTGCCGCCCTGCTAGGGGTGCATGCGCTGGCCCCAACATAGAAATTGGTCCATTTCTGCCCTTCCCTCGCCATCTGATCCAGATGTGGTGTGTTGATCGTTGGGTGCCCGTAAATCCCAATATCACCATATCCCATATCATCGGTAAAGATGATCACAAATTTGGGGGGCCTTGCCTGCCTTGCCCATGACTGCTGCCGCTCCAGCAGACTGTTGCCAACAATAGCATAAAAATATTTTATAGATAATGGTTGTTTTAGTAGCGATTTTCATCATGTAAATATAGGTAAAGGTGGAAAAAATGCAGAAACAGAAACAAAAACCTTCATGTTTTAAGATTAGTTAAACGGGTTGATAATCATCTGGACACGCAGAGGAAGATGTAAGCCGGAAGTTGCACATGACGCCATATTGATAAAATGCCAAATTTTAAGAAAAAGATCAATAAAAACATGTTCTAATTATTTTTAGGCCTAAGATTTGCTATTTTTAAGTCAGGCAAATGTTTACAAACATCATCATGATTATCATGAACAATTTTTAATAAGGAAGTGCCTTATAAAACAGATAAGTATCAAAATCATAAAAATTTGAAGGGGCAAAAATTTGATCGACGGAAATTTATTCAAAAATCAGCTGCAACAGCATCGGGTTTAATGTTGATACCATCATTAGCGGACGCTTCCTTTGCAGTCCCCGGAAAGCATTCGGGCAGCACGTTGACGGAAGCCCATTTAAAACCCATTGCAAACCCCATAGCACCCCGGATTAAGTTTTCCGTAATAGGAATCAATCACGGGCATATATATTCCCAGACCGAGGCCGTGATAAGGGGAGGCGGGGAATTTGTATCTTTTTATGCCAAAGAGCCTGATCTTTCTGCAGCCTTTTCAAAGAAGTTCCCACAGGCAAAACAGGTTAAAAGCGAAAAAGAAATTTTAGAAGACAAATCCATCCATTTGATCCTTAGTGCTATCATACCTGACCAACGGGCTCCATTGGGCATCAGGGTGATGCAGCACGGCAAGGATTATATGGCAGATAAGCCTGGTATTACCACCCTTAAACAGCTTGAAGAAGCCCGTCGGGTACAAAAAGAAACTGGCCGAATTTATTCCATTATGTACAGTGAAAGGCTTGAAAACCGGGCTACTG
>JALZND010000426.1 GCA_030857845.1 Bacteroidota bacterium
GTATAATGTAATTCCTAATTCGTCGCCCCCACTTCGGACTGCGAAATTCCTATTTCGCACTGCAAATTTATATTTACATCATTCTTTTATAGTCGATTTAGAAAATCGACGTCCGAAAAAACTCTTTCGTATAATGTAATTCCTAATTCGTCGCCCCCACTTCGGACTGCGAAATTCCTATTTCGCACTGCAAATTTATATTTACATCATTCTTTTATAGTCGATTTAGAAAATCGACGTCCGAAAAAACTCTTTGGTATAATGTAATTCCTAATTCGTCGCCCCCACTTCGGGCCGCAAAATTCTATTTCGCACTCAAATAAAACCAAATATTTATCAGCCCCCTTACCCTAATTTTTTTAAATTTTCTTTAGGATGTTCAAATTCAGGAGCAAGCTTTATGGCATTTTCAAAATTTGTTCTTGCTTCTTCCTTATTGCCATTCTCTACTTCAATGAGGCCTTTTAAATTTAATATAGAAGCCTTCATAGGCACCTCCTGCTGTGTATTTTGTGAGGTTCCAAATGTAATCTTTTGGGTTTCCAGATTTTTGTTAGCCAATATAATATCAATAGAAGTCTTTGACTCCTTGAACCGCTTTAGCTCATATTGAAGAAAAGCAACCTGGTACAAGGTATTGATATCATTGTTCATTAAATACAATGATTCATACTGCTCAAGGGCCTTGTCTTTTATGCCTAAATTTTGAAAAGAAATAGCCATTATTTCCTTTGCACCTGAACTTTTAGGGTTTCTTGAAACAATGTCTTTGGTTACCAAAATACTTGAAATAAAATTCGATTTGTCAAAATACATATAAGCCAATGAATCCAACAATGAGAGGTCAGATGGGTCAAGTGTTATAAGCCTGTATAGGGCACTTTTTGCAATTTCTAGGTCATTATATTTAGAAGCAGTTTGATATACCTGTTTATTAAATTTATACTCTTGTGTCTCTTTTACATTTTGCTGTGCAAACAAGGAAAATGAAAACAAGGTTAACAAAATTGTTAGTAAGAACTTCATAGTTTTGATTATCAGATTATTTTTAAAAAATTTTATAAATATATCAATTAACCGTTGACTTCTAAACCTAATTCTTTGGCTTTTTTAATTAAAAAATTATAAGAGTCGTCATAATTATTATGGATATGTCCCTCGAGGATTGCTTCCTTAAGGGCATCCTTCATTTCCCCCACTGTTTTAGAAGGTTTTAAATTAAATATTTTCATAATATCTTCGCCAGACAGGGCAGGCTGAAAATTCCGAAGTTGGTCATTTTCTTCCACCTCCACCATTTTTTGTTCGACTGCATCAAAATTTTGAAGGTATTTGTTGACTTTCGCATCGTTTTTAGAAGTGATATCAGCCCGGCAAAGCTTCATTAAAGCTTCAATATCATTGCCAGCTTCAAATAACAATCTTCTTATGGCAGAATCCGTAATGTCTTCTTTCACCAATGCAATTGGGCGAAGGTGCAGTTTTACCAGCTTTTCTACAAATTTCATTTTTTCGTTGAGTGGGAGCTTCAGCCTCCTGAAAATCTGAGAAACCATTCTTGCTCCTTTATCTTCATGCCCATGAAAAGTCCACCCAATTTTTTTGTCGAACCTTTTTGTTACAGGCTTGGCAATATCATGCAGTATTGCAGCCCACCTCAGCCACAAATCATCAGATACTTTTGCTACATTGTCCAATACCTGGAGCGTATGGTAAAAATTATCCTTATGCCCCTTTTTATCAATTATTTCCACTCCATGCAAGGCCACCATTTCCGGTAAAATCATATGGAGGATCTCTGCCTGAAACAAAAGCTTGAGGCCATATGAAGGTGTAGGGCTCATGATAATTTTATTGAGCTCATCAACAATCCTTTCCTGTGAAACGATCTCTAACCTGCTTTTATTCTTTACTATTGCATCATAGGTATCAGGCTCAATATCAAACGTCAGCTGCGAGGCAAACCTTATCCCCCTCATTATCCGCAGAGGATCATCTGAAAAAGTTATTTCAGGGTTTAATGGGGTTTTTATGATCTTTCTCCTAATATCTTTTGTACCTTCAAAAGGATCTACCAATGCCCCAAAATCCTCTTTTTTTAAGCTAATTGCCATGGCATTGATGGTGAAGTCCCGTCTGTTTTGGTCGTCTTCAAGTGTTCCGTCTTCTACAATAGGTTTGCGGGAACTTCTTTGGTAGGACTCTTTCCTCGCCCCTACAAATTCTATTTCCAAGTCTTCAAAATGGAGCATAGCTGTTCCAAAATTCTTGAAATAAGAGACTTTACATTCCTTGGAGGTAGAAACAGATATGAGCTCGGCAGTTTTTTGTGCAAGGTCTATTCCACTGCCAAGGCATACGATATCAATGTCTTTGGTAGGCCTTTTCAACAACAAGTCCCTCACAAATCCACCAATTACATATGATTCATAGCCCAAAGAGGAAGCTGCCTGGCTTACTATTGAAAAAATATGATATTTCTGTAACTCACTTTTATAATCCATTGCACGTTATCTGATCGTCGGGAATCTTGCTCCAAGACAATGTAAATTTATGCATCCTGTGCCATGCGGCAAAATTACACCAAAATATTCTCAACTAATTCGGCAAAAACCTTATTTCCCCATTCATTTCCAACAAAATAATTTTAGAAGAAAGCTTAAAATCTTTGATTTCTACTTCTTGGAATGGAATCTTATCGATAAGTTCGTTTTTTGCTACAGCAATGCAAAAAAAAGCTTTTCTATATAATTTTAAAACCTTAAAAAGCTCACCCTCTTTTACCAGCCTGATCCGGATGCCACCATTATTGCGAAGCAAGGCAGATGAAACATTTTTACCTGCAGGATAAATCACGTCCAGGGGATCTTCCGCAAAATCTACAATGTCCCAGGCAATTTCAGGGATTTTGCCGACAAAATCATATAACTGGGTAATATCATGGATCAATAAAGTAACCTTATTTTCAAATCCTGGAACAAGGCTTTTCAGGGCCAGCAGCATCTCTTCTTTCTTATAATCCCCGATCAAGATTTGAGGTGCTCCTTTTAAAGCAAAAATCCCTTTTTCTTTAATTAATTCTAAGGCTTTCAAGGGGGAATGAATTATGAATGGTGAATTGTGAATTATGAAATTATGAATTGTGAATTGTGAATTGTGAATTGTAAATCGTGAATGGTCAAAGATAAATAATAGAATAATAGAATAATAGAATAATAGAATAATAGAATAATAGAATAATGTTGTGAATTATAAATTATGAATTATGAATTATGAAATATGAATTAGAGAATGATGTAATTATATAATAAAAAATAAAGCTCAAACACCTAAAATAACTAAGAACTGCTGAAGACTGAACTATCTGAACTATGAACCCTTAACTTTCTAAACTGAGAATTCCTGAACTGAGAAAGCCTGAACTGAGA
>JALZND010000091.1 GCA_030857845.1 Bacteroidota bacterium
CCTTTGGCCTCTTTCTGGTGTTACCCATTCTAGGTCCACGACCTTTACAGCTTTAAGATTGCCATTTTCATCACCAATAAATTCTTTGGTTTGTACTGCCCAGTTTCGCTCACAACCTTCTTCATGCGATGAAGATGTACGAAGAATGATTGGCCAATTGGGCCAAGGATCATTCAGGGATCTGTTCAATGGTGGTTTTTCTAAAAGCTCTATTTGGGTTATTGATTTGGCACCATGCCTCCTGGAAGTTCCAACGCAATCTGAACCAGTATCACCTCCACCAATTACCATTACATTTTTACCTGTTGCAAATAATTCTTCTATTCCAGATAAATCATCTCCGGCTACACGTTTATTTTGCTGGGTAAGGAATTCCATGGCAAAATGTATTCCTTTTAGCTCCCTTCCTATCGAGGGGAGGTCGCGGGGTATTGTAGCACCTCCAGTAAGCATCACTGCATCAAAATCTCCCATCAATTTCTCTGTGGTGATATCAACCCCTACGTTGGTATTAGTTTTAAAAATAACCCCTTCAGCTTTCATTACATCAAGTCGGCGGTCTATTACCCACTTTTCCATTTTGAAGTCAGGTATACCATATCTCAATAACCCACCAATCCTGCTGTCTCTCTCAAATAGTGTAACAGTATGCCCGGCTTTGTTCAACTGCGCTGCTGCCGCAAGGCCAGCAGGCCCGGAACCTACCACGGCAATCTTTTTTCCTGTTCGGAATGCCGGGGGCATAGGCTTGATATATCCCAGCTCAAAAGCTTTTTCAGCAATTGATTTTTCTATAAACTCAATGGCAACCGGTGGTTTGTTTATCCCCAAAACACACGAAGCTTCGCAAGGAGCGGGACAAATCCTTCCTGTAAATTCAGGGAAATTATTGGTAGAGGCCAATATTTCTATAGCCTGCTCCCAATCACCCTTATATACTGCATCGTTAAATTCTGGTATTATATTGCCCAGCGGGCATCCATTATGACAAAATGGGATTCCACAATCCATACACCTTGCTGCCTGCTCTTTTGACTTCGTCTCAGGAACAGGTAGGTATAATTCATTAAAATCTTGTATCCTTACCTCGGGGTCTCTTGTCTTTGGGACCTCCCGGTCATATTCCATAAATCCTGTTGGCTTTCCCATTGGACTAAATTGCTTTTTTTAAATTTGACTTGTTTCTCAATAATATAGCTTTGTATTCCCTTGGCGATACTTTAAGGAATACATTGGGTGCGATGCTCCAATCTTTCAAAATTTTCTCTGCTACATCGCTGCCTGTATATTTATAATGATTTTCTATTAGTGACCTTACCAGTTCCAGGTCTTCGTATTCCATAGCGTCAAGGTCTACCAGTTCGCTATTGCAATACTTTGAGAACTTCTGAGCTGGATCGTACACATAGGCCATACCCCCACTCATACCTGCGGCAAAGTTCCTGCCTGTATCACCAAGGATCACAACCGTTCCCCCAGTCATATATTCACAAGCATGGTCTCCTACGCCTTCTACAACGGCAGTTACCCCAGAGTTCCTTACGCAGAATCTTTCTCCTGCCAATCCCCTGATATATGCCTCGCCGGAAGTAGCACCATAAAAGGCCACATTGCCAATAATCATATTTTTACTAGGCTCATATTTTGCTTTGTGGTCAGGATAAATTATTAGTTGGGCACCGGAAAGGCCCTTTCCAAAATAATCATTCGCCTCGCCTTCAAGCTCAAACTTCAATCCATGTGCACCAAAAGCGCCAAAGCTTTGGCCAGCAGAACCCCTGAATTTAAAGTTGATGGTTCCCTCCGGAAGCCCCTCCCCTTTATATTTTTTAGAGATTTCATTTGATAACATGGTACCAATTGACCTATGGGTACTGATGAGGTCAAATTCTGCCATTACTTTTTCGCGGTTTTCTAAGGCGGGCTGTGCTACATTAATAAGCTTCCAGTCCAGCACCACATCCAATTCATGGTCTTGTTCTATTTGCTTATATAAGCCTACGGAATCACTTACGTCTTCTTTGTACAAAAGGGGACTTAAGTCAAGATGCTTGATTTTTGGATGGTCAATATTTTCACGGATTTTTAAAACATCCGATTGCCCCACCATCTCATTGATGGTACGGAAACCCAGCGATGCCATTATTTCCCGAAGGTCCTGTGCCAGGAAAGTAAATAAATTAACTATATGGTCAGGATCTCCGGTAAACATCTTCCTAAGCTCCGGATCTTGAGTAGCAACACCTACAGGGCATGTGTTCAGGTGACATTTCCTCATCATGATACAACCTTCTACCACCAGGGCAGCTGTTGAAATCCCCCACTCCTCGGCACCTAAAAGGGCTGCAATGGCAAGGTCCCTCCCTGTACGGATCTGTCCGTCAGATTGTACTACAATCCTGCTTCTCAGGTTATTTTTAACTAAGGTCTGGTGGGTTTCCGCCAAGCCAAGTTCCCAAGGGATCCCCGCATGGCGGATGGAACTTATTGGGGAAGCACCAGTACCACCATCATGTCCTGCTATCAATACCACATCGGCATGCGCTTTTGCCACGCCTGCGGCAATAGTGCCAACACCTGCCTCAGCCACAAGCTTAACATTGATCCTTGCGTCCCTGTTGGCATTTTTTAAATCAAATATTAATTGTGCCAGGTCTTCTATGGAATAAATATCATGGTGTGGTGGTGGGGATATTAATCCTACCCCAGGGGTAGAATGCCTTACTTTCCCGATCCATTCATCAACTTTATGGCCTGGCAGCTGCCCACCTTCACCCGGTTTAGCGCCCTGGGCCATTTTTATCTGAAGCTCATCAGCATTTGCAAGGTAGTAGCTGGTTACACCAAACCTTCCAGAAGCCACTTGTTTAATGGCAGATCTTTCCCAATCGCCGTTTGGCTTCCTTTCAAACCTGCTTTCATCTTCACCGCCCTCGCCACAATTGCTCTTCGCCCCAATCCTGTTCATGGCAATTGCCAGGGTAGTATGTGCTTCATGCGATATTGACCCAAAGGACATAGCCCCGGTAGCAAACCTTTTAAAGATGTTTTCTACTGGTTCTACTTCTTCCAATGGAATTGCTTTCCTGGTTTTAAATTCCAACAATCCTCTTAAAGTACAAGCTTTCTGTACCTGGTCGTTTATTTTTGCTGCATATTTTTTGTACAACTCATAGTCGTTTCTTTTGGTAGAATACTGCAGCAAGTGAATGGTTTCAGGGTTGAAAAGGTGGAATTCGCCCCTTAGCTTCCACTGATAAAAACCGCCCACCTCAAGGGATTTTTTGACCATTGGGATTTTAGGGAAAGCCAAATGATGCCTCACCAAAACTTCCTGTGCAATTTCATCAAAGCCTAAGCCACCAATCCTGGAGATAGTACCTGAAAAACATTTATCTATTACCTTTCTTCCTATGCCCAAAGCTTCAAATATCTGGGCACCCTGGTAAGATTGCAAGGTAGAGATCCCCATTTTTGAGAATATCTTTAACAAGCCATAATTTATAGCTTTAATATACTTCTCAATCAATTGGTCATTGGACATATCACTATCTATCAACCCATTTTGCTTCATGGAAACTATTGTCTCCATGGCGAGGTAGGGATTGATTGCAACTGCCCCATATCCTATCAAAGTAGCGAAATGATGGGTTTCACGCACATCTCCCGCTTCAATGATAATCCCTGTTTTTGACCTTAGTCCTTTGTTCATCAAGTGGTGATGAATGGCGCCCGTAGCCATTAAAGAAGGTATAGGTGCTATAAAATTGTTAATGTTCCTATCGGAAATAAGGAGGATATTAACCCCATTTTCTACTTGTATGGCAGCCTCCTCGCAAATATGGTCTATTGCCTCTTCCAGGCGCCCGGCTTTGCCATCCGCATTAAACACTGCATTAATGGTATAGCTCCTGAAGTTAGGGTGTTTGATATATTTTAAACGATATAAAAAGTCGTTGTTAATTATAGGATGGTTGGCATGGATCTGCTGGCAATGTTCCGGCGTCTCGCCCATGACATTCAGGATTGGCCCGATAGCATTGCTCAACGACATGACCAAACGCTCCCTTATGGGGTCGATGGGCGGATTACTTACCTGGGCAAATAGCTGCTTAAAGTAATTTGACAAATGTTGGCTTTGATCAGAAAGCACTGCCAAAGGGGTATCAGCCCCCATGGAGCCAATAGGCTCTGTGCCACTTGTTGCCATGGGGCCAAGTATCACCTTTAGGTCTTCGGAGCTATAGCCAAATGCCAGCTGTCGGTTTAGCAATGTTTCTTCGTCCAATGCAGGGATTTCTACATTTACCGGAGGAAGGTCTTCCAGCTCGGTTTTGTTTTCCTGGAGCCATTGCTTATAGGGTTTCCTGGTACAAATTTCATGTTTGAGCTCATCATCACTGATAATCCTTCCCTGCTCAAGATCCGCCACAAACATTTTACCTGGCTGCAACCTGCCTTTAAGCACAACTTTAGCAGGGTCAACCTGTAATGCGCCGGCTTCTGATGCCATGATCAACATATCGTCGTCAGTAAGGCAATATCTTGAAGGCCTAAACCGTTCCTGTCTAAGGTTGCGCCAACAATTTTACCATCAGTAAAACATATTGAAGCCGGTCCATCCCAAGGCTCCATAATGGCAGCATGGTATTCATAAAAAGCTTTTTTATCCTCATCCATTAGGTCATTTC
Source organism: Bacteroidota bacterium (assembly GCA_030857845.1). Lineage (GTDB taxonomy): Bacteria > Bacteroidota > Bacteroidia > Cytophagales > Cyclobacteriaceae > JALZND01. Next base: position 4,692 of record JALZND010000091.1, read on the forward strand.
CCTGCCATGCCTCAGGTATCAACATCATCATTACATGTGGTAGCGACCGCCCTCCCAACACCAACAGTTCAATTATATTGTCCAAATTGGCAGAATCTGACCTGGATGTATGGCATATCGGGAATACCATGTCAAGCTCTTCCCGGGTGAAAAGGTCTGTTTCCACCATGGCTTCTTTTGCCCGCATCCAGTTTACGTTGCCCCTGATGGTGTTGATTTCACCATTATGGGCGATGTACCTGAAGGGCTGCGCCAGCTTCCATTTTGGAAAAGTATTGGTAGAAAAGCGGGAGTGCACAAGTGCCAGGGCAGAATCCATCCTTTCATCCTGAAGATCAGGATAATAGGTCCTTACCTGCTCTGTTTTAAGCTGGCCTTTGTATACAATGATCTTATCGGAAAGAGAGGTAAAATAAAATGTGTCTGTTGATTCAGGATATAACCTGCGGACGGTATGTGTAGTAAAGCTTCTTAATACAAATAGTTTTCTTTCAAGTGTTTCAAAATCAATTGACCTGTTTTTGTGGCGGATAAAAACCTGCTCCACATGCTGCTCCACAGAAATTGCCGATGAACCCAAGCCTATATTGTTGGTAGGTACCTCCCTATAGCCCAGCAGCTCAAAATCCAGGTCTTCAATATTTTTATTGAAGACAGACCTGTATTTTTCCCTTTCCTTTTTATCCTTTGGAAAGAATATCATTCCTACACCATATTCCCCAAAAGCCGGCAAATCAATACCTAACTTATTGCATTCTTCCGCAAAAAATTTATGGGGCACTTGCAACAATATCCCGGCACCGTCACCTGTGTTAGGTTCGCAGCCACAGCCCCCCCTATGCTCCATATTGGAAAGCATGGTAAGGGCGTCTTTGATTACACCATGTGATTTTTTCCCTTTTAGATGTGCAACGAATCCTATTCCACAGGAATCATGTTCTAACTCAGGAAGATAAAGACTCTTATTATTCATCCGTACAACTGAAATCGTTCTATAATTTATTAAATACTACTCAATACGCAATTTTGAAAAGCACCTGATCTTGTCAGGGTATTTCATTTAATATGTTTTTTTTTGAAGAGTCGGAAGACACTTGCTTAATGTTTGACGTCCCGTTTATTGATGTCGGTTTTTATCTTTTTTAAGGAACCCCTTTGTAAAGGTAACATTGGCAACTCGTTAATTTTTAGGAACATTAAATTGACTCATAAATGCACATCTTGTGGAAGATTTTAAGACTGTTAAGCTATTTTTTCCAAACATTTATAAGAAATCTAAACCTAAATTAGTAAAAAATTTTTAAAAATCTAAAAGTTGATTTGTTAATTATTTCAACAAACACAATTTATCAATATTTTAAATATTGATTTCATTAAAATAATTGCAAATATTATAAAGATATAGTTGAAATTTTAAAAAATAGTAAAGCAGGGTTTTTCTGACAGATGAAATTGTGAATTTTGTAAATATTTTTTTTTAATTATAATGTCAGTTCAGGAAGTTCAAGTAGTTCAGGAGTTCTTAGTTCAGGAGTTTTGCAAGTTCAGAAGTTCATAGTTCAGGAGTTTAGAAGTTCTCAGTTCAGGAGTTCTGGTTCTCAGTTCACGTAGTTCTCAGTTCAGGAGTTTTTAGTTCAGGAGTTTTGCAAGTTCAGAAGTTCAAAGTGCAGGAGTTCAGGAGTTCTCAGTTACCGTTCTATAGAATTAGTTATTTTCATATAGCTCATATTTTGTAAGATTTAGTTTTTCTATGGTTTATAAAGTTCAGAAAGTACATGTTTGGGGAAGGTCAAGAAATTCAAAGTTCAGGAGGTTCAGAAGTTCTATAGAATTAGTTATTTTCATATAGTTCATATTTTGTAAGATTTAGTTTGAAGTTCTATGATTAGAAGTTCTGAAGTACATTTTTCGTAAAGGTATGGAAGTTCAAAGTTCAGGAGTTGTAAGTTCAGGGGTTGTATAGAATTGGTTATTTTATATTTTTTATCTTTTTTTAAGATTTCGTTTTGATGTTCTCTGGTTAGAAAGTTTAGAAGTACATGTTTGATAAAGGTTATTTGTGAGGCTATAGGATAAAATTCAGGTAAGAGATTTTAACGGTAAAAATTACACTTCTGAACTCCTTCGAACCTCTGAGCATCTCGAACTATCTAAACTCCTGAACCTCTGAACATCTCGAACTATCTAAACTCCTGAACCTCTGAACTCCTGAACCTCTGAACTCCTTCGAACTCTGAACTATCTGAACCTTTGAACTATCTGAACTCCTGAACTATTTCGAACTCCTGAACTATTTCGAACTATCTGAACTCCTGAACCTCTATACTCCTGAACTAATAATAATTTAAAAAGCCCCTATTTCTGCTTGAAAGCCTTGCAATTGGATGACATCTTGTGAAGCCGATTGCTTGGTTCTTGCAGATGATGCTGAAAATGCACCATTTTTAATATAATAAAGAACCTCCTGAAAAGAATCTTCCCCATCATCCCCAAATAAAACAGATAGGTCGTCCAAGGAAGCGCCATCGGGGCTAATCCCTTCAAAGTATTCAGCCTCGCCCAGCGAATTATTAACTTTAAAAGTGATAGGTACAAGAGCATAACCGTCGAATATGAAAGTATTCATCCCGACAGGTTTGCCGCCGGTATAATCCCCAACTGTAATTACCTGCATATAAGGTCGTAGGCCATTGATGATGGCTTCACTGGCAGAGGCTGTTCCCCTGGATGTTATAACAAACAGTCTTTCCAGGTTTATTCCAGACAATTCAGAGCTAAAATTATAAGGTTGGTTGGAATTTTGCTTGGCGGCATTATAGGTAAGTTCTACAAATTTACCCGTTCCGCCTTTGGAGGCACCAATGAGGTTCGCCAAGTATTGGGCTACATTCAAGCTACCGCCGCCATTATACCGAAGATCCAAGGCCAGCTCGGTCACACCTTCTTGTTTGAAGAAAACAAATGCTTCATCAAGCTCTACAATTGAAGTGGCAACAAAATTATTAAAAACCAGATAACCAACCTTTACGCCATCAACTTCCTTAACTTCCCTGTGAAGCACAGAATTAATTTTCACCTCTTCTTTAGTGACAGAAATTTGCCTTTTCACACCTTCAAGTCCTTCAACTTCCATATTTACTGCAACCCCAGCCTGGTTCGCACCGAATGCGGATGACAAAGCATTGGTGGCAATAAGCTCAGCAACAGACGTTCCACCGATGCTTACTATTTTATATCCCCTGGTAATATTGGCCTTGTCCATAGGCGAATCCTTATGCACAAAGGTGACCCTTAGGTTTTCTTCGCCGTCGAGCTTCATCCCAAACCCAAAACCAAAAAATTTACCTTCCTGAAAGTACTGCTTAAAAGTTTTTTCATCCTGTATATAGCTCCATTTATCGACTTCACTATATAATAAGGCATCCAAAAAATCTTTAGGACTTGAATAATCACTTGCTTTTATATTTGGGAGCTGATCGTTCCATAAATACCACTCCTTCATTACAGTAAGGATTTTTTCATTTGCCTCAACTGCCGAGTTTTGAGGCGATGGGGTTTCATCTGGTTCCTTGCAGGATATTAAGGTCAGGAAACTAAATAATATTATAATAACGAGAATATTTTTATACATATGCTGAAAGGCTAAAGAACAATGTTTTACAAATTAATAATTCATTAACGTATTTTAAACTATAGATAGTTTACCCATGATCTTCATTTATAAAAAAAATAGGAAATATAGTAATTGATGATGCCCTATTCAATGCTGCAATTTTCAATAAAATAAAATATAAAAATGACGATAAAATAATAAAAATGAGTTTAAAAAGGTTCTGTTTTAACCCCTTAAATGGAATCAAAACCGACTTTAAGCTTCCCATTATTTCAAAAACTCCATTGTAATAAAATCGATAATATTACACTTTAAAATGTTCTTTAAAATGTTCTATTTCGCTAATACATAAAATGAATATGTACCTGAGTAATGAAATATCACATTTTGGTCAGATTTGTCAGGTTACCTTTTCCAGATTACAATTATCACCTTTAAATGCATAGAATAATTATATTGTTTTTTTTGATTTGGATGGCCGCGTCTTGTGTGCCCAATAAAAAAAGAACATACCTTCAGGAAACCACACCAGGCGTTGAAAGAGAGGGCATCAGATATTTTAAGGAACAGGAGTTTGTTTACAAGCTTAAACCCAATGATATACTATCCATAAAAATTACTAGTGTATCACCCAAAGATCAAAACTTTTTTTCTTCAGGAGATGAGACCGGTGATCCCTTACTTTCAGGTTATATTATTGACGACAGGGGAAATATTGAATTAATTTATGTAGGAAGTGTATGTATTGGCGGCCTTTCCATTACTGAAGCACGTGATAAAATCAAGGAAATTGCATCAAAATACCTCGAAAGCCCAAGTGTTCATATAAAATTGGTGAGCTTTCATTTTACCATTATAGGAGATGTGGCACAGCAAGGAAAATATACCTCTTACAATCCTAAAACGACCATTCTGGAAGCAATTGGACTTGCCGGTGGCCTTTCCGATTTTGCAGAAAGATCCAAAATTAAAATCATCCGTACCGAAAATGGCGAAGTTAAAATGGCCTATGTCAATGTGTTGGATGAAAAGCTGATCAATTCAGAGTTTTATTATCTACAGCCCAATGATGTGATCTCAGTTTCTGCCCTTAAAACCAAGGATTTTAGACAAAACCAGGGGATTTGAAAAGGAAAAAGCCGGTTTGCTGATAAAAAAAAATATATGGATTACCTGACTAACTATATTAATACTGACGACAGTCTTGGCCAGGCAGAAAATAGCAGCAATTAAAGAAGGTCTTCTGGAAGAAGGAATTTCTGGAAGGTTCGCAGAATGGGAATACTATAATATGGATAAAGCAATTGAAGCCGCTATGGATTGCGTAAATAATATAGAAGAAATGACTTTAATTTCAAATTTAAAAAGCTAAACCTTATGTCATTCCTAAATTCAATTCCATTGATCGGTAATATAAAAACAAGAATACTCAAACTCGTTCATAAAAGCATATACCTTCCAGGACATTATTGCAGTCCTATTCCTGATCTTAAAGAAATATTGGTTCGTGAAGATAAGCTCTTTGACACCAGCTTTTTAAAAATACCGGGTATAGATATTAATGATAATGGACAAAAAGAGTTACTTAAAATTTTTAAATCTTACCATTCAGACTTTCCTTTTAAGAATTTAAAGGAAGATAATTTAGATAATAGGTACTATTTTAAAAATGGCTTTTTTAATAAATCAGATGCATTTCTTCTTTATTCAATTCTTAGAAAGTTTCAGCCCAAAAGGGTTATAGAAGTAGGCTCAGGATACTCGTCTGCTGTTATCTTAGACACAAATAATCTTTTTCTAGAGAATCGAATTGAAAACACTTTCATAGAACCTTATCCAAAGAGACTGAGGTCACTTTTAAAGAAGGAAGATGTTAATCATCAAATTATTGAAAAGAAAGTTCAGGAAGTTGGAATTGAAGTATTTAAAAAATTAGAAAAGGATGATATTTTGTTTATTGACTCTAGCCATATTTCAAAAATTGGCAGCGATTTAAATTACTTGCTTTTTGATATAATCCCACTTCTAAACCCGGGAGTAATTATTCACTTTCATGATATTTGCTATCCATTTGAATACCCTAAGGAGTGGATATTAGAAGGTAGGTTCTGGAATGAAGCCTATTTGCTCAAATCCTTTTTAATGTATAACAACTGCTTTGAAATATTATTATTCAATAATTATTTAAGTACCCATCATAATGAATGGCTCACAGAAAATTTATTTCATGCCAAGGGTCCGGGAGGCAGTATATGGA
>JALZND010000427.1 GCA_030857845.1 Bacteroidota bacterium
TTGGAAATTCGTATAATATTCGACCGCATCGGCAGGAGGAGCCATATTTGAAATACCTCCAAACCATTCTACAATAGAATTAAATACAGGAATGGAAGTAGGGACCAATACCTGGAAACCCATCAAACACAAGGTAGTTGCCCCAATGAAAATCCAAAATTCCCTGGAATAAGTCGAAACTTCTTTTTGGGAGGAGGGAATATGTTTCCAGGCCTTTGCTATAAAAATTATTGAAATAGCCAAAAAGGTAAATAGATAAATAAGCAGCTGGCCTGAAAGGCCAAGGTCCACAAATGAATGCACAGAAGAATCGCCCAAGATGCCGCTCCTTACCAGAAATGTAGCATATAATATCAGGATAAAAGTTGCAACAACAAGTATGATTGAAGTTTTTAAGGCAGAGCTGCTGTTTTTATAGGTAATCATGGTATGGTAGCTTGCCACCAGTACAAGCCAGGGTACATATACCGCATTTTCTACCGGGTCCCAATTCCAGTAACCCCCAAAGTTAAGGGTTTCATAGGCCCAATAAGCGCCCATTAGGATGCCAACGCCCAATACCATTGCAGAAAACAAGGCCCATGGCAAAGCAGGCCTCACCCATTCACTATATTTTTTGATCCAAAGCCCCGAAATACAATAAGCAAATGGTATTAAGGTAGTTGCGAACCCTAAAAATAGGGTTGGCGGGTGGATCACCATCCAATAATTTTGAAGTATTGGATTTAAACCAGTACCATCTTCAGGAACAAAATCAGGGTTTAAAGCAAAAATTGGATCACTTAATGCATCCCGCAAAAGGATAAATGGAGAGCTTCCTATTTTCAGGTCTAATATTACCACCCCCAATATCATTGAAGCCAAAAAAGCCTGAACCAGTGAAAAAACCGTCATGACTGGGCCTTTCCAAAAGTTGTTTGTATTGATTAAAACAATGCCTAAAACTGCATTCCAGAACATCCATAACAAAAAGCTGCCTTCCTGTCCTCCCCAGAAACACGATATAATATACTCTACAGGTAAATTTTTAGAGGAGTGGCTCCATGCATAATGATACTCAAAATAATGGTTATAGATTATCAGGAACAAGGTTACTGCAATTCCCAATATTGCAGCACCATGTATATAAAATACCGATGTTGCATATTTCCTCCACGACTTTTTTGCTATTTCATCTACAGTAGTCAGCTTATAAAAAGCATAGGTAGCGGCAAGGGCAGAAACTAAGGATATAATAACGAATAAGTGACCAATGTCACCTATGAGGGTATGAACCATGATTTTATTGAAAATATTATTTTAAATTTTATCTTCCTGGTATTTAGAAGGGCATTTTAAAAGAATTTTATCGGCAATGAACAAGTCGTTTTGATAGGAACCTATTACTACCACCTGTTCTGAACGAAGGAAATCAGCAGGCATGGGTTCTTTATAATAAACTTTTTGTTCTTCCTGGTTTTCATCGACCATGATAAAAGAAAAAGAAAGTTTTTCTTCTCCTGTTTCAATTCCGATTACTTTTTTAAACTCATCTTTTTTCAATGTCCCTACCACATGGATTTTTTTTGCTTTACCAGTTTCTGCCATGGTATAAGCTTCCTTAAATGTGACATAAGAACTTGCATCACCGGCAGTAGAAACGATGATCATGATTGCAACGGCAATAATGACTATTCCTAAAATGTGTGACTTTTTCATTTTTTAAATTTATAATAAAATTCGATAGTTAAAATCTAATAAGAAGTTTTATGCGTGTTTTTTGGTTTAATTTCTTCTTCAAGTTTTGAAATCTTCCGGTCTAAATTAAAAGCATAGATCAACAAGCCTGCTAGAATGATTGAGGCTACTGCCACAACAACATAAATTTTCCCTTCCTGTCGAAATGTATCGGCCATTTCTATAGAGGTATTGGTGTAATCCTGTGCCTCAACCTTATGTTTGTCTTGTGCCATCAGGTTCAAAGAGATAAACAGGAGAAACAATATCAAAGCATTTTTCATAGGTAATTTTTAATTTCCCGTCCAATTTTGTTAAAAATTCAATTTATAGTTTCTACGCTTTTAGGTATTGGCATTTTCGAGTACAATACTTTTCAAACGTTTGAACCGATAGTTTATGCTTACCATCCATACACCAAAAAGGGTCCATCCTATCACCGCCGGATAAAACACCAGTCGCAAATTGTTGTCAAGGTCATAAATATTGAATCCAGGATTTCCACCATTTCCCGGGTGCAAAGAATCTGTCATCCTTGGCAAAATAAATAACAAAGGGATGAGGGTAGCAAAAGCAAATATGTTGTAAACAGCGCTGATCCTGGCCTTTTGTTGTTCGTCTTCCAAAGAATTCCTTAATACGGTATATGCCAGGTATATCAACAATGCAATTGCTGCACAATTTAGTTTTGGGTCATTTACCCACCAATCTCCCCAGGTAAAGCGGGCCCATACCATTCCTGTAAGCAAACCTAATATCCCAAAAATGATTCCCATGTCGGCAAAGGAAGAAGCCAATCTGTCGGCGTCAATAGAAGAGTTTTTTAGATATTTTACAGAATAAAAAACGGATGCCGTGAGTAAAATCATCATGGAGAACCACATAGGCACATGGAAATATTGGTTCCTAATGGTTTCGTTCAATATTGCCAAACGGGGCACATCAAGAAGCAGCCCGCCAATTATTGTATAAAACAACAATACCACAGCTAAAATTTTCCACCAGGATTTTTTGTACATGCTCATATTTAACTTCTCCAAAGGTAAGGGAATAAGAGATAAGAAACAGATACTACAATTGCATTAATAGCCAATAATGTTAATATTTCATCGAAGCTCACGCTTCTGTCCAAACCATCTATTGCATTTCCTGAAACCCTAATCACCATCAAGATCATGGGAATAATAACCGGAAAACTTAAAATGGCCATCAATGTTGCATTATTGCCCGCTTTGGCAGCAATACCCGAAACTAAAGTCATGGTAGTAGAAAAACCAATTGCACCTAATAATATTGTAACTATAAACAGACCTATATCATTTACAGGATTCCCAAGAATTAAAGAATAAACCAAAATTCCCAGCCCTGTAAGGAAGATCATCAATAAAGCATTATACAATATTTTGGAGAGAATAATTCCTTGCGGGCTTACCAAAGTATAATAATATATAAACCTCCCGTACCGCTCCTGATTAAAGCTTTTAGCTACAGCATTTACTGCAGTAAACAGCATAATAATCCAGAAAAGGGCATTCCATGTTACTGGCTGCAAGGTGCTCCCCTTCAAATTAAACCCCATATATACTACCATGATTGTGCTTACAACATACAGCAACATGCCATTAAGAGCATAACGCTGGCGCCATTCAAGGATTATTTCTTTTTTTAGGAGGATGGAGATTTCTTTTAGGAGCATAGGGTTTTACGC
>JALZND010000428.1:0-1903 GCA_030857845.1 Bacteroidota bacterium
GCTAATTCCTTGATGCCGTCGATCCCATATGAAATAACCTTTGAAACTATAGATCCAAAGCAAATTGATAAAAATGATGAAAGACCGGGTATAGCAGTTAACGTCTATCAATATACAAGCAGCCTCGCTGGATTTCCGGAAAGTGTTGACAAAACGCTCCCGGTAGCGTCAGGAGTAATCAATGCTTTACATATGGATGAAGATTTTGGGCCTTTTGAAACTAATTTCGTAGTACACGCCACAGGATTTATCAACCTCAAAGAAAAAACAAACTTAGTTTTTAGGTTGGTAAGTGATGATGGTTCGAGGTTGTTCATTGATGATAAATTAGTAATAGATCATGGAGGTTTCCATGCCATGGAGCCTAAAGATGGTGAAATGAACCTCGATGCAGGAAAACATTCTTTCCGTGTTGAATATTTCCAGGCTGGCGGAGGCAAAGGCCTTTCTTTTCAATGGAGCCCTTATGGGTCCAAAGAATTTAAAATTGTGCCACCTGAAGTATTTACTTTTAAAGGAACTGACATTCGGGATATTCAGGAATCTCCCTTGGTAAAACAATTAAAGGAATTGCAGCCTGGTGACACATACCCTTTGCAATCAGTACATCCAAGCTTTGATTTATCACAGGCACGTCCAAACGATTTTGAACCTAAAGTTGGGGGGATGGATTTCTTGCAAGATGGAAGGTTGGTTATCAGTACATGGGATTCTTTAGGATCGGTGTTCCTCCTTGATGGAGTTCAGGGAAAAGACCCGGCGGCAATAAAAGTGAAACGTATAGCATATGGACTGGCAGAGCCTTTGGGCTTGAAAGTAGTGGACAATGAAATATATGTTTTGCAAAAACAAGAGCTGACTAAATTAATTGACCATAACAATGATGATATAATTGATGAATATCAAACAGTAGCAAATGGTTGGAAGGTGTCTGCTAATTTTCATGAGTTTGCTTTTGGCCTACTTTATAAAGAGGGGTATTTTTACGGCACATTGGCCACAGCTATTAATCCCGGTGGTGCGAGCACCCAACCGCAAATCCCTGACAGGGGAAAGGTAGTAAAAATCTCTAAGGATAAAGGCACAGTGGAATTCATTGCTTCAGGCTTAAGGACACCCAATGGTATTGGATTTGGTGTGGACAATGAAATTTTTATAGCAGATAACCAGGGCGATTGGTTGCCCGCGAGCAAAATAGTGCATTTGCAGGAAGGGAAATGGTATGGTTCCCGGTCTGTTGATTTCAAAGGTACGGCAAATGCAAAAGAAACTTTACCGGTGGTTTGGCTTCCACAAGATGAAATAGGCAATTCGCCCAGCCAGCCGGCAAAATTAGACGTTGGCATATACAAAAATCAAATGATCCATGGTGAAGTAACACATGGAGGAATTAAAAGGGTCTTTGCCGAAAATATAGAAGGACAATACCAGGGTGCTGTGTTTCGGTTTACCCAAGGTCTTGAAGCTGGGGTAAACAGGCTGGTCTGGGGGCCAGATGGAGCTTTATATATAGGAGAAGTGGGTTCAACAGGCAACTGGGGCCATATGGGCAAGTTGAAGTTCGGATTGCAAAAAATGACCTACAACAATAATGTCACCTTTGAAATGCTTTCGGTAAGGGCAAAATCCGATGGGGTTGAGATAGAATTTACAGAACCTCTTAAAGCTGGAATAGGCACTAAAGCTTCTGATTATGAGGTAAGGCAATGGTATTATAAACCTACTGAAGAATACGGAGGTCCTAAGTTAAACGACCAGAAACTTAAAGTGGTGTCTGTTAATGTTTCAGAGGATAGGAAAAGGGTATTTTTAAAACTTGCAGGTATGAAGGCGCAACATATGGTTTACCTTCGACTTAACCATCAGAACATGCGAAGTGAAACTGATAAAACACTTTGCTCTA
>JALZND010000428.1:1913-3420 GCA_030857845.1 Bacteroidota bacterium
GCTTGGTATAATATGAATGTGATACCAAAAACACCCGGGCTAGCGTCCAAGTAACAATTTAGGTTTCTAAAAGGATTTATAGTATGTAAAAGCCCCCTGAACTTAGGGGGCTTTTTATTTACTGCGCTTTAAATTTTTTAAGATTTTTTATTTTCTATTGCACTAAAAACAAGGTCAGTAAGAAATTCAATTAGCAATTGGTCACTGCCTTTTTTTACGTTTGTTAAAGAAGGAAGATGATGGGCAAAGAAGTTTTGAAAATGGGCACTTTCAGAAATAGTGGAGAATAGTGAAGCAGGATATTTGTAGTTTGGGTTAATTTCCAAAACAATATCTGAAAATTGTTTGCAAAGCCTTTTGTAACTATGGAAAAATCCTTCTTTATTGTTCTCGTCCACCTCCTTGGTCAAATAAGCTTTTGCAGATTCTGCTACTACTATTTTTTGAAGTATGGCTTCATCAATATGGCTGAAATTTTGGTCATTCGTAATTTTTCCCGATAATATCCTGATGGCAATTTTTAATCTATCTTCTGGTGATGTTATATTATTTGTGGCAAAAACAAGTCTGTATTCCAACCAATTCCAATACCAGGATATCAGGTAAATCAATAGCATATGCTTGCTAATGAAATATCGGTACACAGTAGCCTCTGTAGAACCGATTTTTTCTGCAAGTTTTTTGAAAGTAAAAGATTCCAGCCCTAATTCATCAATTAGCTCTATACCATGTTTTACAATTTTCCTTCCAAGCTCCGTGCTCTCGGGATCTTTCAAATATACTTTTTCATCTACCTTTATTGAGATGCTTACTTTAATATTCTTCATTTACAACAATATCTTTAAATATGAAAGAGCTTACTTAAGCGGGTACGCGCTCTATTTCTAATTTCTCAGGATTAATTACAGTTACGGAAATGTTTTTAAGGTGAGCCGTTTCCCTATAATTGTTTAAAAACTCCACTACGTCAAAATCTATAAAAATTGATTTTGAAAGATCGATTTCTAAATGAGAATTTGCAGGAACATTTTTTAACTCTTGCATAATACTATCCTTGTTTAGGAAAGTAACTTCTTCTGCCAATATTATCTTGTGCGTATTACTAAATACTACAGTCTCCTCAGGTAAATTATTTTTTATTTTTTTTATACTTAAAATAGTTAGGAATGTTTAACATAAAGGAAATAGTAAAGCTATTGGGTAACAATGTTATACAATTTATTTATATTTTATTTCATCATTGCAAAATTTTTTGAGAAATGGATAAAAGAGTAGCATATTTTTGTTTCATTTTTACAAAAAACGGATTATTAATATGATTTGCCTTAAAATCAGATATCATGGATAATTATCATATGCCTTACATACCTCTTCCTACTTGGACCCTTGTAGGAAAGGATGGAAAAAGCCAAAGTTGTGCTTTTGGGCTAGGCATCTTATGTTACAAATGAATTATTCCTGGCGTACTGCCATTTCCAAAAAATTCCCCGCCACCGATACCCACTCC
>JALZND010000429.1 GCA_030857845.1 Bacteroidota bacterium
TTTTGAAGTTTGATCTCTGGCACCGGAGGCCAAATTGTTGGCACCACAGTAGAAGCAAGGACGCCATTTACAAATTCTTCGTTATTTTTATACCTTGAATGCACCACGCCATAATATTCGCCATTCACCAGGGATACAAACCCACTTAAAAACTTAGAATCTTTTATTTCAGATAGGTCAAGGTGCTCTTTTAACAAAGCTTTTAAAGGGGCGTTATCAGCAAGTGCTTTAAAGCCTGACATATTTTCTTTCAACTCATCTCCGGCAATTTTTAGAATATAATTTAAAAAATCATTTTTCCTCTGTTTTGAGAACAAAAGCTGCAATGTTTTAAGGAAGCTGATTTTTAATTCAAATTTAGGCAGTAGTTTGGCCTTTATTCCTGCAAGGTTTAATTTTATTTGAACCTTACCATTATGTGTTTGAGTGCCGATATAATCAGAAGTATAAATAACTTTTGCACCTTCATTGGAAACCCTGTCCCAAATATGATTTAGCTGGTCTATTTTTTTCATGGCTAGCAAAGAACCATTTAAAGCACCAACGGAAACACCGGCAATCAGGTCAAAATGCATTTGCCCATCAAGGCCGGTAATCGATTTCCAGTTTTCTTTAATATAGTTAATAGCTCCTATCTGAAATGCGCCTTTAAAGCCTCCACCACTCAAAACAAGTGCATACTTAGTTTTACTCATTTTACTTTAAATATATGTGACCTGGTCAGGAAGAAAATGAGGAACAGGTTAATATCAGATTATAATATCTGAATACATATATAGAAACTGAACAGAAAATGATATTAATGGGCTAATTTTAATGGAAAAAATCAAAATTTACTTATTGCTTCGTAAGTTTTCACTTTTCAAAATAAATATATTCGAACTTTCATTTTCTTCATATTTTATTTCGAGGGAAGGAATAGACCCAATCACCTTTTTAAAAGCTCCATTTTCATCAATAATAACTTCAGGGAGGTCTTTATAAAAATTTGCAAAAATTGATGTGAGGTTATCGTAATAAAAAGGGTCGTCAAAGTGAAATTTTGCAAGATTCCAATTTAAATAGGGTGTAGCCAGTGAGGCATTTTTATAGTATTGAAGGTTATCGCCGAGAACCAATATCTTTTTGTCCTTGACCAAAGCATCATAAGGGGCATCTTTTACCATCAAGGATTCATAATTAATATAAGAAGGCACAATTACCTGATACACACTTCCGAGGCTGGTAATAAATATATAAGCCAAAAGCACAAAGAAGAGTGACTCAGCAAATATTTTTCGCTGCATAAGCAAAAAGTAATGACTGAGGAAAAATGCAGCAAAAGGCACAAAGATTATTAACTGGTAAGGCAATTTTTTATTGACAAATATCCAGGAAACGGCTCCTGTTACCAGCATAAAAAATATTATTTGCTGATACCTGATCTGGATGCTGGTATACCTGGTTGCTTCAAATAGTTTAAAGAACGAAAATATAAGGTATAATGTGGGCAATGTTGCTATGGCAAGGAAATCACTCAATGCTATAAATTTTCTTCCAGGGTTAAAAATATTGGCGTAAAGAAAGTTAGTGTAAAAATCATCTAATGCATCATACCAATAAAAATACATGCCTACCAAAAGATAAGGGAGCAAAACTCCATATAGGAAAAGGAAATACCTCCTTAATGCCGTTCCGGTAAATAAACCATAGGAAAGGATAATAGGGAAAATGAATAATAAACAAGGCATATAAAATAAGGAAGCCACACTAATATAAAGCCCTGTATTGAGCAGGTTCCCTACCCATGACTTATTGTCGACATGATGAAAAATATTGTTTAATGCGAACAAAAGGAAAGTGATGCTCATTAAAACAGGCGACAAAGTATTGAAGTCCATAAAAAGGCTTATTAGCAGCACATAAATCAAAGCGGGGAAAAATGTTGTTTCATTAAATGTTTTTGTATTTGCAAGGACACTATTAAATAGAAAAGCCTGAAAAAATACCAGAATAAATGAAATAATATGATAGGGAAAAACCGACCTTCCAAACAGCTCATGTATGATCCAGTACACTAATGCAGAAAAAGGGGCCAGATCATCCCATAAATCAACATACAATAAGCTACCGGCAGCAAGTTTTTCACCAGCTACCATCCATCCTATCTCCGGGATCATCAATGGCATGTCACCCAAAAACACTGGGAGGCGTAAGAGGGTTAGAATAACCAGTATGAATACTAACCTATAGGGGTCATTTATCCTGAAAAAACTTATCAATGAAGTGAAATATTATAATTGTGAAGCTTACGAATTACGTTAATTATGAGATTATATCAAAAATAATGTAATATTTGTATGCATTAGATATTTTTGTCGTGGAGGGAGCCCAATTATTACTTTTAACAAAGGAAGCATTGAATTTTTATCTTTATAATCCAAATATTCCTCCACCTAAACATCAATCTATTTAATAAAATTACGTTTAACTTAAGCTGACGATGGAGAGTAAAAGACAACAAAAGTTTTCAAAATTAATCCAAAAAGATCTTGGCGATATTTTTCAAAAGGATGTTAAAAATATGTTTGGAAGAGCATTTATTACTGTTACTTCAGTAAGCATGAGCCCTGACTTAAGCCTTGCAAAAGTATACCTTAGCTTTTTGCAGGTGCCCAATAGTCGTGATCTGCTCGATAAAATTGCGGACCAGAAAAAGGAGATAAGGATGCTGTTGTCCCATAAAATTGGAAAACAAGTAAGAATTGTACCGGACCTTGTATTTTACTTAGATGATAGTGCAGAATATGCTTCAAAAATGTATGAAATAATTTCTGCACTCAACATACCACCCGCTGATGAAAACGATGCCGAGGCCAATGGACCAGAAAATAAAAATGACTAATAACGCAAATAAACCGGGTCAGTAATTAAACAAAAATTCTATATCTTAAACAGTAATATTTAATCTTGAACTTTCCACTTTTCATAGCCAAACGGTATTTCCGTTCCAAAAATAAGAAGAATTTTATAAGTGTCATTTCCAATATTTCTATGGTGGGCGTGGCCATAGGTACTGCTGCTTTGGTAATTGTACTTTCTGTTTTTAATGGCCTTGAGGACTTGATCCGCTCTTTGCACAGCACCTTTGACCCTGAAATTAAAATAACCAGCACCCTGGGAAAGTCTTTCCTAATGGATGAAGAATTAAGGAATAAAGTTGAGGGGATTCAGGGAGTGGAGGTGGTTACAGAAGTTATTGAAGATATTGCTTTGCTAAAGTACCGCGATGCACAAATGGTTGTTCGGGTAAAAGGGGTGGGGGATAATTTTTTAAAACAAACCAACTTGGGCCAAAGCATCGTTGCTGGCGACCTAAAGCTTAATGAAGGGGGTGTTGACTATGCTATAATAGGTAGAGG
>JALZND010000430.1 GCA_030857845.1 Bacteroidota bacterium
TAAGCGATGTAATCAATACCGGGTTGCATGAATACCTGAATAACCTTCAACTTAAATTGAACTATATTTCTGATCAAATCGACACCAACTTCTTTAAAATAATGGACAATAATTCCATTAATGTTACCTCCAAGCAAAATCAGTCGCAAGGGTAATTTAAGGAATACGCAAAATAAATTTTCAGATTTCGGGCGGATATTTGGTCAGTAATTGAAACTATAAAGTTAAATTAGGAAACATGAAATTAAATATTTCTCATAAAACTGTTTACAAGTATGAGAATCCGGTTGAACTAAATCCCCATTCAATATTTTTAAAGCCCCTGCAAAGGTCATATTACAATGTAGAGCACTATAATTTGCAAATAAGTCCTTCACCCGCAGGCCTTGTTGAGCGGTCAAGCATTGAAGGGAATCCATTTTTTCAAACATGGTTTAGTGGGATGTGTGAAACTTTGGAAATAATAACCTCATTTAGGGTCCTGGTTTTGCCCTTCAACCCTTTTTCTTTTATCATAGACCTTGAATTTATCAAGAATATCAATCCTAACGGAGAAAAATTCTTTCAATATGACAGCAAGGAAGAAGTATTGTTGTACCCTTTTTTAAGGACCTCCCAAGACACATCGATTCAGGAATTTGCAAATTACTATTTTAGCCAACATAGTGATAATCCATTGGGGTACCTCATGGCCCTTACTGCTGCGGTAAACGCACAATGGCACCATATTATCAGAATAGAAGACAATTTATGGGGCCCGGAATTCACATTTCATAAAAGGGAAGGCTCTTGTAGGGATTTATCATGGATGCTTATCCACATGCTAAGGATGCAAGGTTTGGCCACAAGGTTTGTAAGTGGTTATGCTTATAACCAGGAATTGGACGAAGGCAACGAATTACATGCCTGGGTGGAGGCATATTTGCCAGGTGCGGGGTGGGTGGGTTTGGACCCTAGCCTTGGATTGTTCACTGATCAAAATTATATACCATGTGCCTGTAGCAGCGATGCCCAAAACACTTTGCCACTCCATGGAAGTTATGCAGGGGAAGGTGCTGCCTTTTTAACCACCCATGTTGCCATCAGAAGGTTTTAGCCGAAACCTAAATGAAAAATACGTATCCCATAACAAATAATCCTATATTTACTTAATATTAAGCAGAGATTGTTCAAAGATTAGGTCTGTGACGAAAAATTATACAGAATTAAAGCTAAATAAATAATGACATATTGCCTGGGTATAAAAGTTAAAGCAGGATTGGTCGCAATTGCTGATACAAGAATCACTTCCGGAACTGATACTACCGTGAAAAAGAAGATTTTTGTTCAACAGAAGAACAACCATTCCTTTTTTATAATGACTAGTGGCTTGAGGTCGGTAAGGGACAAAGCTGTCACCTATTTTGAGGAGGTGCTCGATGAGGAAGGAAGCTTCACCAAGCTGTACCAGGCTGTAAATGCTTTTGGCAAACAACTGAGAAGGGTAGCAGATGAAGATAGGGAGGTATTGCAAAAATCGGGATTGAAATTCAACCTTAATACTATTGTGGGAGGTCAACTTCAGGATGATGACGAGCATAAATTATATCTTTTGTACCCTGAAGGCAATTGGGTAGAGCTAGGGGAAAGTGCCCCATTCGTAATAATAGGCAATAGTGGTTATGGAAAACCCATCTTGAGCAGGACAATTAATGAAGACTCTACTCTTGGGGAAGCCCTAAAAGCTGGTTTCCTTTCTTTTGATTCCACAAGGGTTAGTGCCAATGATGTAGATTTCCCTCTTGACGTAAGCTTATATGAGAAGGGAAGCTTCAATATGGTAGAACATAGGTACGAAAAGCATGATCTTGAAAGAATTTCTTCTTTATGGGAAAAAGAACTAAAAAAAGCCCTAAAGAATATTCCAAACAATTGGATGGACAATGCGCTTTCAAAGCTACAACCTAAAAAAACTACTAAAAATTAAGGTTTTGAGGAAAAGATCATGAAATTCCAGGTTGCAAGTACTCTTCAATACAATGTAAAAGATTATAGTACTTTTATTTTCAATATATCTGCTTTAAAGTCCCCATCACAGTCGGTTCTCGAAGAATCCTTGTTTATAGAGCCATATATTCGTGCAGAAGAATTGTATGCAATAGATTTATCTTCCCGGAGCGTAAGGATAACCTCAAATAAAACAAATGTTTTAAAAGTAAAATATAATGCATTAGTAAACCATAATGTTGAATTGGTCCGGAAGGAAAAATTAAACCTCGTTGCCCCATCAGGGCTGCCGGTTGATGCACTTAATTACTTGTTCCCAAGCAGGTATTGCCAATCTGATAAACTTTATCGCCTGGCCCAGGACAAATTTGGTGATATACCGCATGCCTATGATACCGTGTTGAGCATTTGTAGCTGGATAAACAAAAATGTAGAATATGCCAGTGGAAGCACGGGTTCAGAAACCTCGGCATTTGATACAGTAACGCAACGTGTAGGTGTTTGCAGGGATTTTGCCCATTTAGGAATTGCGCTTTGCAGGGCCCTCACTATTCCCGCCCGTTATTTTTCATGTTATGCCTATAAGCTTGAGCCACCAGATTTCCATGCTTGTTTTGAAGCCTACCTGGGCGGCAAATGGATCGTTTTTGATCCCACAGAACTTGCTCCTTTAAATGGATTAATCAGGGTTGGCACGGGAAGGGATGCCGCAGATGTATCAGTGGCAACAATGTATGGAAACGTTAGCTTTGCCTCTATGGAAGTATCTTGCTATGTAGAGGAAGAAAACTTTCAAGCTTTATACTTAAAAGATCTTGGTTCCCAAGGGATTTGTTTATAGGATTGTCTGCCCTTAATCTGGCTTTATTTTGAAAAAAATTAAAACATGGCCCTTATTTAAGAATATTTATAACCTTTCCATTCTGGTTATTAGTGGGATTGTTGCTGTTGCAATAGGATTAATTACTGTTGGGATCTTGTTTTTATGGTATGTCATCCTTTCAGGAACAACTCCTGAAGACCATGTTACCCTTTTAATTTTTTTACTGCCCGTTTGGCTGATCCTGTTTTTTTCCATTGTTGCCATGCTTGTCCTTATCATTAAGAAAAAACCATTTACTGCGATATTTCCTTTGCTCATCATTGCCATTTCTATTCTGGCAGCTTTGTCTTATTATTATCTAAATCGGAGCTAATTTTTTTTTCCTTGCCTTATATAGCTCAATTAAGCATTATCACATTTTGAATATTGGATTATTTATTTATTTTTAATCCTTTATTTTCATTACAACTTACTATGGAACAAAATATTTTTACAGAGGTGTTATTACCGCTCGCCTTGGCCAAAATCATGTTGGACTGGGATTGACCTTGGTTCCTGAGGATATTAAAAGGATTTTGAGCTACCCAAA
>JALZND010000092.1 GCA_030857845.1 Bacteroidota bacterium
CGCCTGTACCGGCAACAGAAGTAGCTTCTCCTATTTCAATACCATCAGGAAGCTTTTCATAAAGAATCCTTGCTTCTAATGGTAATCTAGTTTTTGAATCATATACTTTCCCCCTAACTAGAACAACAGGTGCCGGTTTATAGAATACAGGCATTTGAACCCTGAATATATCAAGGTTATTTTCGGAAACCGCTCTTGAATAATAGGCGTGCTCACCTGATGCCGGAATATTGAAGTATTGGTCGTCATTTTCTGTGTTGATGTTTGGCCCCATATTTTCAGGCTCCGACCAGTTTTGCCAGGTGTCATCAAGCCTTCTGGTAACATAAATATCAAATCCTCCAAAACCACTAAATCCTTTTGTGGAAAAATACAAGGTCTTATCATCAGAAGCAAGAAATGGGGCAATTTCAGAATGTGCAGTATTGACCAAAGGCCCTAAGTTTTTAGGTTCTGACCATTGTGTACCGCTTTCTAGGAAGCTTACATAAATATCCCTCTCACCATAGCTGTCGTCTCGCTGTACTGACATTAATAGGACCTTCTTGTTGTTAGACATAAAGAAGTTTACCTGATCGGAAATATTGTAATTATTTTTAATGTTTAAGGCTTCAGGTTTTGACCATCCTTCCTCTGTTCTCCTGCTTACAGAAACACCTGCCTTCATCTTTCCTTTATTGAGGTATTCGTTGCCTAATAATAGTAGGATAGAATTCCCATCAGGAGTAATAGAACTTATAAAATTAGGACCTTTATTATTCAAATGGGCACCCATGTTTTTAGCATCTTTCCATTCGCCGGTCTCTAGGTCTTTTTCAGAATACCAAATATCTTCCATGTCTTTAACACCGCCCATATTTTCAGGGTGGTTCCTCCTGCTGAAGAAAAGAGTATTGCCATCGGGGGAAATAAGCGGCCTAAGCTCAGAATATGGACTGTTTACTTTGTCGCTCAGCCTTTCAGGAACCAGGTCATCCCTTAAGTTTTCCGCAACATTTACAGTTACCTCAATGGGTTGTTTTGAATCGGAAATGCCTATGGCATCTATACTGCTGTAGCCTGGTACGGCTTTTCCATCAAGTACTACTTTTACTGCATGTACATTATATGGGGTCATTTCAAAAAAAACATTCAATAACCTTCCTGTTAATGAAATAGCACGTGGTGTAAATTCATTGATCAAGTATTCATTGCCTTCACCATCGTATGTAAAAATCTTGAACACAGTACTAGGGTTGTAAGATTCGGCAATGGCAATTTGTTGGATTTTCATAGGTTCAGGAAAACCTACCCTAATAAATTCCTCCCGATCTGGTTTTCCTGGTGTCCAAGCATTGGGGCTTTCCCCCCCATTTGGCAGCACGTTGGGTTTATTTAGGACCTGATTTGCTGAATATGGAACTGGGGTAAGTTCTGAAGAAAATTCAATAACCTTTGATGCCCACTGGACATTTTGGGCATGAACTAGGTTTGTAATTAGGATCAACGACCCTAATGTAATGATTTTGAACATATTTGGGAAAGTTATAAGAAGGTTCTAATCTATTATTTATTAATGTAATTTTCAAAAAACTTATGATATCCCCATTTTATGGACTAGAAACTTCAGTATTAATAATTTAAATAAATAATTTTTTCTTTACAATTTGGTTATTTTTTCAAAATCCTTACTTCAACCCTTCTATTCATTGTTTGTGCTTCTTCAGTATTGTCCTTTGATAAAGGTATGTTTCCACCAAATGCTTTGAGTTTTATGCGGCTTTTCTGAACCCCTTTTTGTATCAGGTATTTCTGTACTGCCTCAACCCTATCTTTAGAAAGTTTCATGTTTAATGCTGCGTTGCCCCTGAAATCCGTATGGCCTTCCAACTGAACAACCATGGTAGGATTTTCCTTCAACAATAGGAACAATGAATATAATTCTTCATAGGAATCTTCGGTATATTGTGCCGTGCTTTGTTTGAACAGCAATTTGTTCATTCTTAAAATCTGCCCAACCATACTGGGCACTAAAAATATATCTTTAATCAGATCTTCTTCACTTCCATTAGATATGGTGATTATTTCAGAATAGGTGGTATAACCTTCTGAACGAACTTTTATTGAGTATTTAATATCATTAATTAAATTCAACTTATAATCACCTGTCTGTCCATCGGAGTCATAAACAAGGATATTATTGCTGTCTGGAAGCCTTTCCAAAACCATTCTTGCCTTTACAGGCATATTAGTATGGGAATTAAGCACCTTCCCGTACATATTAATCAAAGAATCAGATTTCTTGGTGGTTTCAGCTGCCCCTCCCAAATAAGTGACCACATTAAGAATCATTGCCAATTTAAAACTTATCAGGATATTCATCATAAAATTCTATTAATTTGGATGATTAATAATTTTTGCCATATTAGGATACTTTCCTATTAATAACCTTAAAGGAAAAAAGGTAAAGATTTTTAGTAAAATATTTAACATGAGTTTTATTAGCCAATAGTTTTTTATTAATAAAATGGCTAAAAAGATTGATTTTTTTGTAAACCTTGCCCACTATATCTTTTATATAGTTTTTAAAATCTTCTGCAACCTATGTGGATTTAAGTATATTTTTTTTAAAAAATATTCTTCTACCATGCAAAGGAAAGAAAAACGGAGATTTAATAGAAGATTAGAATGTTTGGAGGAATGGATGGGTTTCTTTTTAAGTATTACCACCTTAAATAACAAACACAATTCGATATGTGATCATTATCTTTTACTGGTTAGGGATGTTTGGATGAATTTCAATATGCCAAAAAATAAGGCTAAAATGCAAGATTTCTTACACTTGGGAAAAATTAGGTAACTGTTTCAATTTCATGCTCCAAATACAGGGAAAATTTTCTATAAGTCCGATTACATTTTAAGAAAAAATTACAATTCCTCTACAATATTTTTAACCATAACCACTTCTTCATCAACAGGGTTTTCATACGCTACAGATTGAAGCCGAAGGACCAATTCTTCTTTTACTACTGCATATGCTTCCTCGAACTCTTTTTTGATAGGATCAGAAGGAGGTGGTATAACCTTTAGGGCATCAACCTGGACACCATTTTTCCAGAAACGGAAACATAGGTGCGGCCCGGTAGCAAGCCCAGTACTGCCCACATACCCTATTACCTGCCCTTGATTCACTTTTACACCGGGCCTTATGCCACTCGCAATTTTTGACATGTGCAAATACTGCGTTGAAATTACACCGTCGTGTTTAATTTTTACATAATTTCCATTAAACTGGCCATACTTTGCTTCAAGTACCATACCATTTCCAACCGACATAATTGGGGTTCCGTGGGGTGCGGCATAATCTGTTCCGAGATGCGCTTTATATCTTTGCTGCACAGGATGGAACCGCTTTGCAGAAAAGCGTGAACTGATCCTTGTATAATTTAATGGTTCCTTAAGGAATGCTTTTCTTAAATTTTTGCCATGATCATCAAAATACTCGGTGCCTTTTCCTTGGTTAAAAGGTATGCCGTAATAATCCTTGTCATTATGTTCAAAATATGCTGCTAAAACCCTTCCCAATCCTATTACTTTGCCATCTACCTTTTTTTCTTCATATATCAATTTGTATTTATCTCCTTTATAAACCCTATTGAATTCTATCTGCCATTTAAATATATCATAAATTGCGTAAACAAGTTGGGGAGAAGCTCCATTTTCCGTCATGGCATTTGACAATGAAGATGTAATCATTCCTGATATACTTCTTTCTACTACTTCTACTTCTTTTTCTACTTTATAAACATGAACAGAATCCTGAAGGTTGAAAACTACAAACTCGGTTTCATTAGGTTCGTAAATAAAACATTTTGCAGTTTTTAAAGAGTCAGTAGAACATAAAATGGTATATTTTTTATTTGCAGCAAGTGCCCTTAAATCAAATACACCTTTTGACTTTTGTGATAGTTCGCTAATAAGGTTGCCGGAAATATTGTATGGCGCAAGAATGTGGGAAAGATTTTGCCTGGGTTTAATTTTATCTTCGATAACTTCCAGCGAGTCAATGATAATTCCATAAAGGAGAGTGGGTTCTTTAATTTCAAATTGGGCAGAGTCCAATTCTTCAAGTATCTCTTCGGCAATGGGGTCAATATGGGCAACAGATTGTTTATATCTATTATAAAAAAAATAAGCGCTAACTAAGCAGCATATGAGAATGGGGATGGAAAATTTTTTCAATCGCATGAATTACATTTTATAACAGAAGGATTATTTTAGGACAACTATGCTAAAATAATTATTTATTATTTAAAAATTAAGGGCTTAGAATGCCTTTGCATCAAAACCATGTAAGTTCACTTGTAAAATGAACACGAATACTTGAAGATTAACGAAGTTTTCAATTTTTAATATATGTCAACTTCATAATATTGATTTTTGGGTAAAAAAGGAAGTGCAATTTTATTGGCAAGTCAAGGTTTTTTATTTGAAAAAATAGAAATAATGAAATTTAAATAGGTTTTAGTCTTTATAGCTGCTTTTTTATTTTAAATAATTCATAAAAAAGCATCCACGGTTTTTTATGTTACTTTTAAAGATTCCCTATTATCTTTCTCTGATTTAATCTTCATTAAAGGGATAAAAACATAGCTCGTTTATATGGTAAATGGAATTTGACAAATAAAACAACAATATGATTGGGCTTAGCAACAGAGTAAAAACTTATAAACCGGAAATTTCTATTTTATTATGAAGAAATCTTTGCTTAAAGTTTTGAATTCCCACCTCAAGGAAATCCTTAAATTTTGAAATGTTTGATTCATAAGCTACAGGTTTTACAAGTACCTTTTCGTTATGGCCCAATATAACATAATATGGCTGAGCATTATTATTGAAGCGGGATACCTGAAAATCAGCATTTTTCCCCCCTATGGTTTTTTTAACTTTTCCATCAAATGCGGAAGTATACCAATCACTTTCTGGTAAAGAAGTTTTCTCATCTACGTACAATGCCAGCATTACAAAATCTTCATTAAGCAATTTCAACACCTCAGGATCAGACCAAACTTTGGCTTCCATTAATCGGCAATTTACACACCCATGTCCTGTAAAATCAATAAATAATGGTTTGTTTTGTGCCCTGGCACAAGCTAGTGCCTGGTCATAATCAAAATACCCATTTATGCCATGTGGGAATTTTAAGTTATTAGGATTTTTGGGGATATCACATATTGAATTAAAATTTTGAAGATTTGAACCTGCCGACGAAGTGTTCATAGAAAAATCCTGAGTCGTCATGGGAGGAAGAAGGCCTGCCATTGATTTTAAAGGAGCGCCGAAGAGCCCTGGTACCAGGTATATTATAAACGCAAAAGTTACCAAAGCCAACAGCAATCGGGGAACACCAATAGATTTTAGCTCGCTATCGTGCGGAAGCCTGATTTTTCCCAACAAATAAAAACCCATTAATGAAAATATTGCGATCCAAATAGCCAGGAAAACTTCCCTATCAAGAAGTTGCCAATGATATACCTGATCAGCAATACTTAAAAATTTAAGTGCCAATGCCAATTCTATAAAACCTAATACTACTTTTACAGAATTGAGCCAGCCTCCTGATTTTGGCAAATTGTTCAGCCATTCTGGAAATATGGCAAACAAAGTGAAGGGGAGTGCAAATGCTAAAGAAAAAGAAAACATCCCTAATATCGGCCTTAAAACTTCACCCCTTGCAGACTCTACCAACAAACTTCCTACTATAGGCCCAGTACATGAAAAGGAAACCAGCGCTAGGGTAAAAGCCATGAAAACTGTGCCGTAATAACCTCCTTTGTCCGATTCACGGTCTACTTTGTTTATCAATGAAGATGGCAAGGTAATTTCAAACAAACCAAGGAATGAGATCCCAAAAATAAGAAAAATAAAGAAAAAGAGCAGGTTGGGAAGCCAATGTGTGCTAACAAAATTTAATGTATCGTGCCCAAAAAATATGGATACTACCAATCCTACAAGTGTATAGATGGCAATGATGGAAAACCCATAAACCAAAGCTTTTAAAACGGCGTTTCTTCGTGTATTGCTGCTATTGGAAAAGAAAGAAACCGTCATTGGGATCATTGGGTAAACACAAGGTGTCAGTAAAGCGGCAAGCCCTGCTAAAAAGGCAACAAGCATAAAACCTAAAAGAGCAAAAGGACCAGATGTTTCAGCTTCATCGCTGTAACTTTGGTTCATCTCTAAAGGGACATTCAAATCAGGTGCTCGATTTTCTACCTTATCAGCGTCAGGTGCTCGCTCATTAATCAAAATGCTGTCTTTAAATACAGGTACTTCATAAGAACTTGTATTTGGAAGGACTTCAACTTCAGCTTTAGCCTTTTCCTTGCCAGGTGCCGCATTAGTGAATGAAGCAGTAATCTTTAAATCCTCAAATGAAAACGGTTCTTCAAAAGGGATGCATTTTCCATCTACGTCTGTGCATACCTGGTAATCTACCGTGCCTTGAACCTGTAATTTTTCGGATAAAACTTTAATGGTTTGTCGGAATAAGGCTTTTTTTTCAAAATAAGTTATATCGCCTTCCCAAATTTCATCATATTTCTTTTTTGCACCGACTGGCTTGATCCCTCCCAAAAGTTGGTATGATCCATTGGGACTAAATGAAAATGTGGTCACTGTAGGTCCAAGGTCGGGATTGAAATCTGTAGAATACAAGTACCAATCCTCATCTATGCTGGCTTCAAATATTAAATCGACCTGGCCATTTAATTTTACCTCTTTTTCTGAAAAATAAAATTTCCAGGAAGCAGGCTTCAGTATTTGTGCCTGTAATGTGGAAAACGATAGTATAAAAGAGAAAATTAAAATTAGTCGAATCATATTTGAAAATACTTTTCAATAACAAATTTACATAGCCTTGTGGTTCACAAGCGATTTAAGAACAAGACTACCAATATTATTTATGCAATCTCGCAAAATGTTTATGAAATAGGATATTTGTTTCAATGCCTTTAAAATAATTGAATATTCCGTAATTTTCATTAGGAGAATGTATTACGTCCGTGTCAAGTCCAAAGCCCAACAGGATTGAATTTAAATCCAGCTCCCTTTGGAAAAGGGAAACTATGGGAATGCTGCCCCCGTCCCTGGTGGGGATTGGTTTCTTGCCCCAGCCTTCCAGAAAAGCTTCGCTCGCGGCATTAAAAGCAACAGAATCCGTAGGTGTTACAGCAGCCTGTCCGCCATGATGAGGCGTAACTTTTACCTTTACTCCCGTTGGGGCCAATGATTCGAAATGCTTTTTAAACATTTCCGTAATTTCCTTATGGTCCTGGTTTGGAACAAGCCTCATTGAAATTTTTGCATAGGCCTTTGACGGCAATACTGTTTTTGCCCCTTCGCCGATATAACCTCCCCAAATTCCATTTACATCCAAAGTAGGCCGAATTCCAACCCTTTCTATGGTAGAATATCCTTTTTCGCCCAGCACATCTTTTACATCCAGTGAATCCTTATAGTCCTCCAGATCAAAAGGCGCTTTTGCCAGCACTGCCCTTTCCTCTTTTGAAAGCTCAGCTACTTTATCATAAAATCCCGGGATCGTAATCTTTTCATCTTCATCTTTTAATGAAGCGATCATCTTGCACAATATATTGATTGGATTAGCAACGGCGCCTCCATACATGCCGGAGTGGAGATCTTTATTGGGCCCTGTAACCTCTACTTGTACATAGCTTAAACCTCGCAAGCCTACAGTAATTGACGGATGCTCAAGCGATATCATATGTGTATCAGAAATTAACACCACATCGGCTGCAATTTTTTCTTTATGCTGCTTTACAAAGGAATCAAGGTTTTCAGAACCAATTTCCTCTTCTCCTTCAATCATAAATTTGATATTGCATGCCAAAGTGTTGGTTTTTACCATGGCTTCAAAGGCTTTCACATGCATGTAAACCTGCCCTTTATCGTCTGCCGAACCACGCGCAAATATTTTTCCATCTTTTACAACGGGTTCAAATGGCGGCGACTCCCATAATTCATAAGGGTCTGCGGGTTGGACGTCATAATGGCCGTATACCAAAACAGTAGGAAGGCTTGGGTCGACCATTTTTTCTCCATATACTATAGGATAGCCATTTGTTTGAATTAAAGCCACCTGGTCTGCCCCAGCTTCTTCCAATTTATTCTTTAAGTAATCGGCAGCACGCAGCACATCTGTTTTAAATTTAGGATCAGCACTCACTGAAGGTATCCTGAGCAAGTTCAGAAGCTCATTTAAAAACCGATCTTTGTTTTTTTCTATATATTCCTGAAATGAAAGTTGCGAAAACTGGTCCATAAAAAATAGTAAGTTAAGTAAGATACTGGCCCCAAAATAATAAGATTTTAATTCTTTACAGTAGCAATTCTATTATATCTCATTGTTTCTTATAAAGTGATTAAGATTATTTAAAGATTTATATTCGTCGAATGCCTTAATTAACTTCTAATATCTAAAATCCATCTGAATCATCGGGCTTCGTTTCTTTATCGGGGGATGCGGAATCATCCTGGAATGTATTGAAAGGGTCTTCATCAAACATCTGCTTGTTTTCAGTGGGCAGGTCAAGTTGATATGGAACATCAATATCAAAATAAGTTTTCCGGAATGCATTGATAAAAGTCAGGGTTTCGGCAATATCAGAAGCAGTAAATGCTACTTCTCCTGCCTTTGCTTTTCCTATATTGGATTTGGATTTTATAATATTGTTGAATTCATCATTGGAGGAAAACAATAATAACCTGTTGTTTTCAAAGCTTAAGTAATACCACGTAGCTGAAGAAGCCTGAATAAATATATTTACTATATCCCCTCCGCCATCTACTTTTTTAATTTCCATAAACCCATCTAGCCGAGCATTAATGTCATGTTTCATAATATTAGAAACAGAAATTTTGCTGGTGCTGTACCATGCCCTATGTTTATCGGACCATTTTAGGTCTACATCAGATATAACTAAAGGGCGCATCAATTCACCAGATATGCTCATTAAAGGGGTATAATCTGCTAAAGAACGTTTTTCGTATTCTTTTACTGCCCTATCTCCAATGACTTCTGCTGCTTTGTACATTAATATGGTCCTGTCGTTATGTGCAGCAGGGGCACTGGTTCGTTCGGCCACATCTTTTATGTCAAAACCCATTACATCAATGGCTTGAGTGGGAAGGTCAAAATTATAAACCATAAACGTATTAAGGTGAAATTCTTTATTATCAAGATTGCCCTTCCCTTTTCCAGCAGTTATCAAATTGAATTTCGGCAGGTTTTTCATTAAATTAAAAGTGCCTTCCATTTTCACATCAGAGGTTTCTTCATTATAAGAAAATGTTTTCCCTGAAAATGATTGGCCACTTGCCTTATTTACATTTTGAATTTTATATTCTTTGGTATTATTATCGAATGAAAGCATCCCTGCAGGTTTAAAGAAATCTTCATCGCCTAAATTTTTGGGATCTGATAAGAAGGTGCCATATAGTGTGCCGTTGTTCCCGTCATAATGTAGACCGGCATGGAGTGGTTCATTTTCTTCTGTAAGGCTTTTTTCAAAATCAAACACCACTTCCTGATTCTCAGCCTCACTTTTATATTTAATCCATGTTGTTGCAGGATTCTTTTTGAGGTCGAGCTTTACGAAGCCTTCCAACTCTAAGGCTTCTTTAATAGCAAACATTGTAAGCTTTCCTTTAAAAAACATGCCTGGAGAGATAACGAAATTATCCTTGTCGTTGACTTCTCCACTCGAAATTGTAAATGCTTTTCCACCCTTTTTCTTTGAAGGGTCTTCGTAAAGCTGGAAGCTTCCAAATTTAATTGCAAATGTATCAGCCTGTGCATTTACATATTCATAGGTGGCATTTCCTTCAAATTTTTTCCTTGACAAGATCTTAATACTGCCATTGATGAGCCTATGGTATTCATTCAGCGTATCTATTACAATTAACGCGTTTTTGAATTGCTGAAGTTCCGCATTTTCAAGTATTAGCACTTCATTGTTCTCTGGGGTAATTTTAGCATCTGCTACTTTTATAAACGGAATGCCCGAAACATTCAGCTTAAGCTGGTTGATATCATAAACTGCGGCAGTAGCATTAAAGGCCAACGAGTCAAGGTCTTTCCGGGTAGTATAAAAATAGGATTGGCTAATATCCACATCTGCGGGCTTGCTCATGTGTACGGTTTTATCTTCCAGGTTCCAAATTGCTTTGTTAATAGAGGTACGCACCTGTGCATAAGGAAAATCAAGTGCTGCAACGCCTTCTTTTTCAGGGCTTATGGATGCTGTATTGTTTTTAAGATCAAAGTTTAGACGGATGTCCATCCCTGAAAGTGCTGGTTTTTTGGGATTGGATGTAGTAATCCTAAAATTTGCATGCCGGGCGGAAAACTCATCCTGTTGAAATTTAAGGTCTCGTGATATCATTTCAGAACCTCTTGTCTGCACTTTACCTTCAGCAAATAC
>JALZND010000431.1 GCA_030857845.1 Bacteroidota bacterium
CATTATACCTGCAAAGAAAAAATATGTTGTGTACCATTGAAAATTTAATAACCTAATTACCAGTAATTTAACGTGGCGTTTAAGCAAGTTGGGTTAACCTGTTTAGGTTAATTTTACGATGAAATATTTTAAACTACTTATCTGCATACATATCTTTTTATTTTTTTACCAACCATCGTTTGGACAAATTAAAGACTAAGTTGAAAATAATCCGATTGAGGTTAAAGCAAGATAAATTACAAATAGAATTGCCATCCAAATTCAATTAACCCCATCATATTAAGAGTAAGGCTGACATCCATAGTATATCATTCTATCATTCTCCCAATCGCTGCATAGGATTTTTTGAAGTGCCTTGTTTTTCTTTATAAAGCTTAAATCTTGAGGGCACTTCCCTTCTCGGATAAAAATTATTATAAACATCAGTATCGGCTGTTTCCTGGTAAGGGTCTAAAACTATCGAGGCTACAGGTTTAGATTTTGCAAAAACCTTCGTCACCTGATTTTCATTCAATCTCCAGATTTCAGCGGGGATCCTTTGTACCTCTGAGGTGCCATCTTCATAAACAAACTCGAGGATGATAGGCATCACGAGCCCACCAATATTTTTAAGGGTAATTTCATAAAAATACTGTTTTGAATTCAGCATTTTTCGTTCCTCTTCACTAAGTGAAGCCAAATAATCTTTATATGCTTTTTTATCTTTTTCAGTGACTTTCAAGTCATCATAGCTGTTATAGAAGTCGTTGAAACTATGGCTGCGCTCTACGGCAGTTTGCGGAATTTCTTCCTTATTTCGCTCTGCACTAATATTTTTCTCCTGTTCTTCCCTGCGCTGTTTTGCAATAGGTTTTTCAATCTCGGGGTTCTTGGTATTGATGAGGAATTGCCTTACGTTTTCTAGTGAAATATCTACATGGTCGGTAGTATAAAACCAACCTTTCCAAAACCAGTCAAGGTCAACGGCAGAAGCATCTTCCATTGTTCGGAAAAAATCAGCCGGGGTTGGATGTTTAAACGCCCATCTTTGGGAGTATTCTTTAAATGCATAGTCGAAAAGCTCCCGACCCATTACAGTTTCCCGTAAAATATTTAAGGCGGTAGCCGGTTTTCCATAGGCATTGTTGCCAAACTGTAATATCTGTTCCGAATTGGTCATAATGGGCCGTTGGCCTTCTTTATTGCCCTTCATATAAGGCACAATTTTAGAAGGTGGCCCCCTTCTTGAGGGATAATTTCTGTCCCACTCCTGTTCGGCAAGGTACTGAAGGAAAGTATTCAAACCCTCATCCATCCAGGTCCATTGCCTTTCATCAGAGTTTATGATCATGGGAAAAAAATTATGACCAACTTCATGTATTATTACGCTTATCATGCCATGCTTAATTGTGGGGCTATAAGTGCCGTCTTTTTCTGGCCTTCCGTAATTAAAGCATATCATCGGGTACTCCATACCATTATCGGCTTCTACTGATATGGCTACAGGATAAGGGTAATCTATGGTATATTTTGAATAAACTTTTAAAGTATGAGCAACAGCGCGTGTGGAAAATTGCTCGTATAGTGGATTTGCCTCTTTAGGATAATATGACATAGCCATTACTTTTTTCCCATTTATATCAACTCCTATGGCATCCCAAATATATTTTCTTGAGCTTCCCCAGGCAAAATCCCTTACATTTTCTGCATGGTAAACCCACGTTTTTTTATTTTTTGCCCTCCCCTTTTCTTTTATTTCTACCTCCTTTTGGTTAACAATAATGACAGGCTCCGATGCTGATTTGGATTGCTCAAACCGTTCTATTTCTTTGGCACCAAGGACATCCTGCGGATTTTGAAGCACACCAGTTGAAGCCACTATATGGTCTGCAGGAACTGTCATTTTTACTTTATAATCGCCAAAGGGAAGTGTAAATTCACCCCTTCCCAAAAATTGCTTGTGCTGCCATCCTTGATAATCTATATACACCGCCATGCGGGGAAACCACTGTGCCATAGTATATAGGGTGTTGCCGTCAGGAAAGGATTCAAAACCTCCTCTATCCTTGAAGATTTTCCTGTCATTGATATTGTAAGACCATGCTACTGAAAATGTAATTGTAGCCCCGGCATTCAAAGGTTGAGAGAGGTCCAGGCGCATCATGGTTTTGTTGATGGTATAGGAAATATCTTTGCCTTGGGCATCCTTTACAAATTTAATTTTATGGCCTCCATCAAAATCATGACCTATTATCTCCTTTAAACTATTTAGGTTCAGGCTGTCGGGGATTTTATTGGTTTCTATGCTGTAAGTATCCGAATCCTTCGCCCTCATATTTTGATCAAGCTGCAACCAAAGGTATTTCAGCTGGTCAGGGGAATTGTTCGTGTAGGTGATTTTTTCGGAACCATTAATAATGTGCTTGTCCTCGTCCAGTTCAACCTCAATATCATAATCTGCTTTTTGTTGCCAATATTGATGCCCTGGTGCACCAGAACCCGTACGATAAACATTTGGTGTAGGAAGTTCTGTGTCCAATTGCTCAAATTTTCTTTTATATGGATTAGATTGAGAAAAAACAGTAGGACTGATGACAGATAATAATAGTATTAATATGAATATTTTTTTCATCAAATAATTTTCAAAGTATTAATAAAGCTTACCAAATTTTATTTTCAAAAATCATGAAAATGGATATTAAGGCTATAGCAAATGATATGGAAAGCTTCCAATAAATTTTGTTGACCTTTAATTTTATTATAAATAAATAAGATAAACAGAGAAAAACAAGCACCACAATTATTTGGCCTGCTTCTATCCCTAAGTTAAAAGCAACTAGCTGTTTTAAAATTGATGATCCACGACCTAAAATAGCCTTTAAATAATTTGAAAAACCAAGCCCGTGGATCAAGCCAAAAAATAACGCTGAAACATACCCCAACCAATATGATTGTGCTTTGTTATTATTAAATTTTGATACATTAATAACAGCGGTAATTAAAATTGTAACTGGAATCAGGAATTCTATAACTTCGCTCTTGATCCTAACTATTTCGAAAGTAGATAATGCCAAAGTCAATGAGTGCCCTATTGTAAAAGCAGTTATCAATAACAAAACCTGTTTCCAATCCTGTAGCGAAAATGAAACACACAATACTATGATAAACAAGATATGATCGTATCCATCCTTATCCAATATGTGTTCAAGTCCTAATTGGAAGTATATCCCAAACATATTTTAATTAATTTTTTGCTATTACCTTTATGTTCAAGCTGGATTGGTTTTTGTAATAAATAATCTCAAAGTTATGATGCCTTTATTGAATGTTTTATTATCCATTTTTATAAGTTTTCTCCATCCATTTCACGTCAGTATTAACGAGATAAACTACAATGGCAAAGAGAAATCCATAG
>JALZND010000432.1 GCA_030857845.1 Bacteroidota bacterium
AATCAATCCACTCAAAATATTTCCAACTCCTTGTGCTTTAAGCTCCCTGTTATTTGGGGTACGACGCTTTAAAGTATCTAACTTATCTGTAGCTTCAATACTCAATAAAGTTTCAATACTTGCAATAATAGCAATTGTTACTGCTACCACATATAATTTCGGGTCGCCCAGTTTGTCAAAAGAAGGAAAAGTCAATTCATTTACAAGACTGTCAAATCCCATGATAATAGGCAGCTTTACAAGGTGGGAAGCCGATATACGAAGGGAAGGAAAAAAGTTCGTATACATGACATTCATCAGAATACTAACTAAAACAGCCACGAGTGCTCCAGGAATGAGGGAAAAGATTTTGTTTCTTTTCATAAATGGCCGGTCCCATAAAACAAGAATAAACAGTGAAGCAAGTCCTACAAATAAAGGACCTAAACCAATATTGCCAAAAGCATGGATGATTTCTGTAAAAGTATTTTCACCATCAATTTGTGTAAATTGTTCATCACCAAAAAAATCTTGATCGACCCCTAGAAAGTGCGGGATTTGTTTTAGGATCAAAATTAACCCTATGGCAGCAAGCATCCCTTTTATAACAGATGTAGGAAAATACATGCCAATGATTCCGGCCCTCACAAAACCTAAAATTACTTGTAAAATTCCGGCAATTACTACAGCCAACAAAAATGATTCAAAGGACTCTAAAGTAGCTATACCATTAAGGACAATCACAGTTAATCCTGCGGCTGGACCACTTACAGCCAATTGCGAACCGCTTAAAAACCCTACAACTATCCCTCCTATCACACCGGTAATGATTCCAGAAAATAATGGGGCTCCTGATGCAAGTGCGATTCCCAAACATAAAGGCAAAGCAACTAAAAATACTACTAAACCAGCAGGAAAGTCATTTTTAAGATTTTTCTTGTAGTAATCTAAATTCTTCATTAACTATTGATTGATATTACGTATATAAAATTATGAAATCATTTTGGGAAACTAGGTGTTAATCAAAGATTAAGGTAATACTTCAAAAAAAGAATATTTATTTTCTGTAGTTACACCGAATATAGTATTACAAACCAAATATGTAAATGTTTAAATAGGGTTTGAAATGTTGGAATATTTATAAATGTTCCAGATAAAAATTAAAACATTATAAACAAAATTAATAATTTTTTTTTAACACGCTAATCAATATGAAAATAATAATGAATCTGAATCTTTTAATTTTTATTTCCATACTTTCTATTTCCTGTTCTACTGGTTCAAAAGGGGATGTTCAAACAGATAGAAAAACCCAAAATTTTGAGGTGCAAAAATCAGAAAAAGAATGGAAAAAAGATCTTACAGAGCAGCAATTTAATGTGCTACGCCAACATGAAACAGAAAGGGCATTTTCAGGAGAATACAATGATCATCACAAAGAAGGTATCTACATTTGTGCAGGTTGTGGCAATGAATTATTCAGCTCAAAAACAAAATTTGAATCTGGTACTGGATGGCCAAGCTTTTATGCGCCTCTTTCTGAAGGGCAAATTGGCAAAGAAACAGATAATAAGTTTGGCATGAAACGTACCGAAGTACATTGTGCACGTTGTGGCGGCCACCTTGGGCATGTTTTTGAAGACGGCCCTAAACCCACAGGTTTAAGGTACTGCCTTAACTCCGCAGCTTTGTCTTTTGAAGAAAAGCAACGATAAGATTATTCTTCAGTAAATTTGCTACAGAAAAAATTTACTGTAATATTGTCTTTTTACTGTAATATTGTCTTTTAAATATGTATTTAATAATAAGATTATGTTTGCTCTAATTTTTATTGTTCTTCTGATTATAGCTTCTGTTGTTACTGCTTACACCATTCCCAATGAAAGGGTCAGCAATAAAAAGGATTCTAAATATTAACATTTATTTCTACTTAATCTGTTTTCACTGAATAGCTCACCTTATAATGAAGCAAGATGTAGTTATTATAGGAGGTGGAATTGTAGGCCTTGCTACTGCATATAAAATCCTAATACAAAACCCCAGGTTAAAACTACTTTTACTTGAGAAGGAGCAACATTTGGCGGCTCATCAAACAGGCCATAACAGTGGTGTGATTCATTCGGGCCTTTATTATAAACCTGGAAGTTTAAAAGCAAAGAATTGTATAAATGGTTACAATCTATTAGTTAATTTTTGCCGTGAAGAAAACATCTCATTTGAATTATGCGGAAAAATTGTAGTAGCCACTGATCCCAAGGAAATAACACTGCTGGATACTTTATTTGCAAGAGGCCTTCAGAATGGATTGGAAGGATTAAAAATCCTAAAAAAGGAAGAGCTAAAAGAATATGAGCCACATGTTGAAGGCGTTGCTGGTATTTTTGTCCCACAAACCGGTATTGTTGATTATAAAGTTGTGGCAGAAAAATATGCTCAAAAAGTCAAAGCCATGGGAGGTTCAATTCATTTTGGGGAAAAGGTGGTTGACATAAAAAGCGGGACTTCAGGAAGTACCGTGGTATCATCAAAGAAAACTTATGAAGCAAAGCTTGTAGTAAACTGTGCTGGCCTTTACTCTGATAAAGTAGCCCAACTAACCCATAAACAGCTTGATTTAAGAATCGTACCATTCCGGGGGGAATATTATGAGCTAAAACCTGAAAAACATTATTTGGTAAAGAATTTAATTTATCCTGTTCCTGACCCTAATTTCCCTTTTTTGGGAGTTCATTTTACAAGGATGATAGGCGGCGGTGTTGAAGCTGGGCCCAATGCAGTATTAGCCTTTAAAAGAGAAGGCTATAAAAAAAGCCAAGTAAACCTTAGAGAACTAGCAGAAACCCTGGCTTGGCCCGGTTTTCAAATTGTAGCAGCGAAATATTGGAAAACAGGAATAGGCGAAATGTACCGTTCCTTTTCCAAAGCAGCATTTACAAAGGCACTGCAAAAGTTGATTCCTGAAATCCAGGAAAATGATCTTAAAATGGGTGAAGCAGGTGTTCGGGCACAGGCATGCGATAAAACTGGTGGCTTGTTGGACGACTTCCTGGTTTTGGAAAACGAACATGCCATAAATGTTTGCAATGCACCATCTCCTGCCGCTACATCTTCTTTGTCGATCGGCGAAACCATTTCAAAACTTGCCTTAAAACGTTTTGAAAATTAACCCTTGAATGTATTTCAGGGAATATTCAATTTTAAACCTGCCTATAAGTCACCAACTTTTTTAAATAAAAATTTAAATAAAACCACAAGGAAGCCTGAGCCAAGGGTCATTAAAAAGATTGCCATTACTAAATCCTGCATAAGTGACATATATTTTACAAATTATAAGGTTTGCTTAAATAACTTACATGTTATAGTGATTTATACCAGATAAGAGATTAAGGTAACCGATGACACTAAGATAGAATT
>JALZND010000093.1:0-5844 GCA_030857845.1 Bacteroidota bacterium
GAAGTAAAAGGGATATTTGTTAATTTTCGTTGAATGTGAAAATTTCAAAGATTTACCTAATGAATTATATATTGATGGATACGTTTTAACTGATGATGGAAAATTCCGATAAATTGGCTGCTGTGGGGCCTTTGTATCCATGATAATACTGGACACCAACAAAAAAGGCTTTTTGAATTTAAAAAAACCTTCAAGGCTTTAAAAACCTTAAAGGTTAGCTTTTTAGGAATATGTAAATCGTTATTCCATCCAAATGTTACCTATATTTCTTCATTGACTCCCTAGCCATTGAGATAAAGATTTGTCAAAAAAGACCACGCATGTTTATTGAATGCCCTTCTTTTTTGTACTTTAATTCGGGTCTTAAAATCCAAGAAATCTGGAATAAGATAGTTACTAGACCTTTATCAAATAAATTGTGCCAGTCAGAAATATTGTTCCATGATCAGAAATTAGTTCATCTATATCAAATCAAATCCTAGTTTTTTATGCCCTCGGTGAGTACTTAAATAAGAGAAAATTAATTACATAAAATCTGTTAAAAACTTACATCATCCACATTGCATTTTATTTTTATTTTTTTACATTTACAGATGGCAAACTTAACTGTTAATATATAAATTCATCAAAATTTAGTCTCATGCTTATCATCCTTTTAATCGGTGCCATATTGGTTATTTCCATCTTGTCATATAATTCGCTCCAGACCCTGGCTCAGGATGTTCGCGAAAAAGCATCAAATGCTCAAGTGGCAATAAGCAAAAAATTGGCACTCATCAATCAGTTGATCAATGTAGTAAAAAACTATCAGGAAGGGGAACAGCTTACCCAATTAAAGGTATCACAAGATGCTACGACGGCAAGTTTGGCTGATTCTTATCAAAAATCAGGGTCTGTGTTCGCCACTGTTCAGGGCATTGCCGAAAGGTTCCCTAACCTAAAAGCCAGTGAACAATACCATCGACTCGTTGACAGCATTCAACATTGTGAGCAAAACATTCAGGATTGCCGGGAAAAGTACAACAATGCCGTAAAAGGATACAACACTAAAAGAGTAAAAATTCCGGATGTTTTTATTGCACGTTCCATGAACTTTACCGAGGCACCTTATATGCAGTTTGACCTTTCAGGTGTACAAGAAGCTTTCACACTGAATGATTTTAAAACAGACGATGGCGAAAGGTTGGAACAATTGCTTTCAGGGGCAGGAAATAAAATAGCAGGGTATGCCACACAAGCAGGTAAAGCAAGCAAAGATTTTGTTGTAAAAATCAAGGAGAACAGGAATGGTTTGATAAAAAATGGTGACAATGAAACTGAGCCAGTTAAAAATGAGCCAGTTAATTGATTGCACTTAATTAAAAAATCCTCACCATTGACTTTTTTTCCTTAAATTTCCTTTCCAACTCTTGCTTCTTATCAAGAATCTTAAAAAATTCATGACATATTAAAGGAGAATGGAGTTGAGGTTCATTAAAAATATATAAAATAACATAAAATTCTAGTCTTATACCACATTCTTGTTGCAGATTATGACATATATCACTAAAGAATACACATCAAAAGAAATTTGCAAACCTTTCCTCTATGTTTATAGCCATACAATTAGCCCCCCTCAAACCAACAAATAATTATCGACTAAATATCCAAAATCTTTCATCCGCTGAGAAAAAGTCAGCATGTCCTTTTTTTCTACAATTAACTGATATTTCTCTGCTTTGATGGTAATTTTTCGAAGCAATTCATCCTGGGCCACATGTCGGTGCATCTCCCGGTTATCGGGTGGCAAGGTAAATACTACCACATTGCTCCGTGATTTTATTTGTTTGCTGTTTTCTACCAGTTTCCGGAGATAATCTGCCCAATATGGAGGAAGTTCCTGCCCAATGGTTTGTTTAAAAAGATTGATTTTGGCTACCAGGTTTCTGGTATTGGTAATTTCTTTTAAAAACTTGCCTGAACTGAACTGGTATCGGTTTTCGCTGACTTTGTTTGCAAATTTGTTCAGCAGGGTATCCCCAATAGCAGTGTTTCCTTCAATCCGTATAAATAAACTGGTTTCATCAAAGGTAAGGGTGGTTTTAGCTTCATCTTTGGGAGGGGTATATTGTGGGGCAAGTCCCAATAAATATGCTCCGAGAGGTGTAAGACGGAAAGCTGCCAGTTGATCAAAGGGCAAACCATTCATTGGTGCATTTGAGTCAACAGCAATTTCCATGAGCCCCCATGAAGCCATAAAATATACATGTGCTGCCAAATAAGGAAGCCCAACAAACTGAAATATGTTTAATTCATTCAATCTTATGAATTCTGTCTCAACATAACCTTCTATATTGATTGATTGCTCTACTTCTACCCTATTGACGATTTCCCATGAATTTAAAGGTATCAGTTGAATAAAGCGGCAGGTAACGTAGGTCTTTAGGTTTTGAAAACTTATCCATTCTTTCGATGGAAGTTGCTGAAAAACACCCCATATCCTTTGCGTTATATTGATATTGAATTGATGGCTGGCGAAATAATTTAAACCTTTTAAGTGTGGCATCATAAAAGGAACAGTATTCTTCAATTTCAAGTCCACTAAAAAAAGTCTTTCCAAAGACTTCATTATAGGTGTATTGATGGCATCGGTTTTAATCTTACTGCCCATAAAACCTGCCAGCATCAAGGTACGGATGAAATAAGGATCAGCTGTCGAAAATTCTGTTAACTTTAACGATTTCGACATTTTCTTCACAGAGGATTTATTTAGATATCCCTTTTGTGAAAATTTTATTGCTCCTTGCATTACATATGCAAGGAGCATGGGGAAGACCTGAAAAATATCTTTTTCAAAATCAAAGGTTTCCCAATCCGTATTAACAGATGATAAAGGCTGGAAATCATAGCCTGCCGGCTTAGGCAATTGCATTGAATACAGCCTTTTCAGTACAGTTGGAAAGGAGAATTTAAGATCTGAATTTTTTAATAAACCTTCCCTGTCATTGAAATAGCCATAAGGTTTTTGTAAAGTGATAAACTTCCCCCAATCCTTCTTAACTACAGGTACCAAATCTATTTCCAAATAGTTTGACCAACGCTCTTGCAACATGAGCACTGGCATTCCATATATTTCTTCAAGGTCCTTTTTGTTTAAATCCTGATGCCATACTGCTTTTTTCAGTAATTTCTGCTCGATCTCTGAAAGTGAATTTAAAAAAGCTTCCATAACACCCTTGTCATTATACAAAATAGGGACTATATTTATCAAAGCATCTTTAGCTGGTATTTTTTTCAAATCTGTCCAACCATACTTTTTCAAACCCAAATTGGCAATTGGATAATTGCTTTTAATCAAAAACTTCTGAACACTATTGAAGAAGCCAGTTAAAATATCGTCTTTGTTCAAAAAAGACAATTCTTTATGAATGGCATCGAACTCTTGCTGCTGTTTTATATTAATAATGTTATTTGAACCGTGCTGCATATTTTAATGTGTTCTTCTTAAAATTGATAATATTAAATCCCCCCAACAAAAAATATTTTTATTTCCCCAGTACAAATTCAATGTCCTCTTCAGTCAAAGACTTTAATGAAGCATTGTCGGATGAAATAATATTATCAAATAAGGCACTTTTGGCTTCCTGAAGCTTCAACATTTTTTCTTCAATAGTATTCATGGTAATCAATTTAAAGCTCATCACTTTTTTGTTTTGCCCTATCCTATGGGTCCTGTCAATTGCCTGGCTTTCGGCAGCCTTGTTCCACCATGGATCAAAGATAAATACCATATCGGCTGCAGTGAGGTTGAGGCCTGTGCCACCGGTTTTGAGGGTCAGTATGAATACCTGGCATTCAGGGTTGTTCTGAAACCTGTCCACCAGTTCCTTTCTGTGGCGTGTGCTGCCGGTCATGGTAACAAAATCAACGCCTCTCTTGTCCAGCTCTTCGCCTATGCTTTCTACCGCGGCAAGGTAATTTGCAAAAACCAGTACCTTATGCCTGTTGGCAAGGGCATCTTCCAGCTGTTCCATAAGCAATTCGATTTTAGGGGATTCAATGCGCCCACCGGTTTGCACTTCAGGAACGGATGCTATTTGGCGAAGCTCGTTCATTGCCTGGAAAATAAAAAACTGTGACTGCTGTATGCCTTTTACAGCCACCTGCTGATCGATGGCCTGCTTATAATATTGCCGCCGCTGTTCATAGTAAATAGCTTGTTGGTCGCTCATCTCCACATACAAGGTCTGTTCTATTTTATCGGGAAGTTCTTTGAGCACGTCCTTCTTTAAGCGGCGCAGTATAAAAGGATAAATTTTTCGCCGCAAAGCCTTTGTGGCGTCTAAATCATTGTTTTTCTGGATTGGGTTCAGGTAGTTTTTGTTGAAATTTTCGGAACTGCCAAACATGGCAGGGTTTAGAAAACGGAACAGGGCATAAAGTTCTGAAAGGTTGTTTTCTATAGGTGTACCGCTCAATGCCAAACGATGGGAAGCGTTGACCAACATGACGGCTTTGTGCAACTGGCTTTGCAGGTTTTTAATTGCCTGCGATTCATCAAGGATAGCATAATGGAACTTCTCCTCTTTCCATACCTCAACATCATTCCGCAACATGGCGTAAGTAGTCAGGATCACATTGGCTTTCTTGGCCTCTTTAAGGTTCCGGTTGCTTCCATACCAGGTGTAGAAAGTAATGTTGGGACTGAACTTTTTCAGTTCGCTTTCCCAGTTGAACAGCAGCGATTTGGGCATTGCAATAATGCTAGGGGTTTTCTCCTTTTTCTTTACATATATCTCTGTTAACAAAGTTATGGTTTGCAGGGTTTTTCCCAATCCCATATCGTCTGCCAGGCA
This sequence comes from Bacteroidota bacterium, assembly GCA_030857845.1. Lineage (GTDB taxonomy): Bacteria > Bacteroidota > Bacteroidia > Cytophagales > Cyclobacteriaceae > JALZND01. The sequence continues at coordinate 4,836 of JALZND010000093.1, forward strand.
TCCCCCCAGGTTGTTTTTATATAAATATTGCAGCCACTTAAAGCCTTGTTTTTGATAAGCCCTTAAGGTGGCATTTACCTCAGGCAGTTTTACCTTTTTAGTTTCCAGCTTGTTGAAACCGGAAAATATTTCACGGGCTACAATGAACTGCTCGCCTGCGGTACGTTCTTCAATAAGCTCATCAACCAAAGGAAGGTCAAAAAATGAAATTTCCACCTTATCCTTTTTTTTCCTGAAAATGCGCTGCAGCCTTAGCATATAAGCTTCGTTGACCAAAGCATGCGACCCATCGGCTAAAACGATATAACGGTTTTTGTTGAATTGGCTGAAGGCATCAAAAAGGGAAATGTTCTGATCTCCAAAATCCAGCGTGGCAGTACCTTCCAAAAAGTCAATGCCATGCCCCAGTTGCACATTCAGCCGTGGCGGGTTTATGTTGATCTTGAATTCCTTAAGCTTTTCAGATCCTATTAAAGAATATGCTCCAATTAGGGAGGGGATTTCCTTATACACAAATTCAGAAGCAATGTGTTCCGGCACAATGAGCAGGTTATCTTCCCGTAGAATGCCGGAGTTTTGTTTCCTTTTCCCTTTATCGGCATATTTTAACAATATTTTCTCTATTTCAGCAACAAGGTTTTCAACAGGCAATTGCTCGATGGGACGAACTACAATCAACTTCTCTAATTCATTTATCGTGACGTAACTGAAAAGGTCATACTCATCCAAAAAACTGATGTCTGCATTGGGAAGTACCTGGCCCAATCGGATATAAAGGGACTTATCCGCGTCTACTTTTTCAAAAATCAATGCCGGACGGGCTTTTATCGGTTCGTTATCTTTTTTGATTTTATAATCTTCATAGGCTACGGCCACATTGTCAACATAAGAAAAATATAAGGAAAGGAATTTTTGCAGATCGTCCAATAACAGGTGATTCACATTAAAGTTCTGCAGAACATAGAAGAGCGAGCCTACAGGTAAGGTCCTTACAAATTCATTTAATTGA
>JALZND010000093.1:5854-10449 GCA_030857845.1 Bacteroidota bacterium
AGATAGGCATATTCCTCGGTTACATATTTAAAATCGAGGTGATCTTTTTCATTGAACGAGAGAAAAACCTTGGAGGAAAGCACGTTTTCACTTTCCTGAACAAGTACAAGCTTTAGCTTTGCCTCTTCTGGAATAAAGCTGATTTTTTTGCCGATATCGCTAATAAACAGGCCAGTCTCCAGAAGTTGAGGAATGAGGTAAGGGTGCTCATGGAGATAAAGCTGGTTTTCGGGATTTTCCCAGTCAAAGGTAAAGTTGTTTCTATCCTTAACCATTTGTATGCTTCGGGCAATGCCCCTCAAAAGGCCGGTAAACCTGCGGTAATCAAAATCTGCGTCATTTCCGTCTTTATCTACTATTTCAACATAGCCCCCCCTTTCATCAAATTTAAGAAAAAATAAGATTTCATTTACTTTTTTAACTGATGTGCTGTAGACAGTGTCTTGAACATTGCCACGCTTGAGTTTTTCAAAAACAGACATGTTAACTTGTTTAACCCGTTGTGTGAAACTAAAAATTATATATATTCTAACAAAAAAGTTGTTAACAAAAATGTGCATCTTACTGATAATGAGTATATTATAGTCAATAAACAACAATTAACTCATTAGAAAGATGCACAAAATTAAAGGAAATTTCGATATAATTTATCAGACCATCAAGTCTTTACAATTAAAGATTGTAATTGTAGATGGAATGTGAAAAAGAAGTCAGAAAGCCTCAATTATGTGATTTATAATTAATTAGTTTAAATTTAGTTGCTGAATATTATCAATTGACAGTGAAAACTTTTTATTTAAGAAGATAAATGAGAACTTTTAAATATGATTTTCATAACCTTGTTGACCGCGCTCAATTTAACCTAAGAAAGAAGTTCCTATTCAACTACACAGATAAAATCAGAAGTTATTTGGTAAATTATAGAAGCATCAACTTAAAGACGCTATTATTTGATTCACACAACGAGGTAAATCACAACTTTTTCAGATGCAGGATTTTCCATTCTGAAATTTTTAAAAATTATCTTTTGGCTTTTTTTAGGGTGACACAATAAATAAAGATGATTTGCATATCCTACAAAAATTTATTTTGTAAAAATCATCTTAAACCATTGCACAGTTTTAAAGTTATATATACATTTACAGCTTAATTTTAAAAAAGAGTGAACAAAAAGTTATCTACATATACTTTTCTTGTGCTTTCCCTTAGCAGGGAAATCAACACTCCTCTTAGGACCTTCCCAAGGCCTTAGGCCGATATACTTTTATAATTACCTATGCGGTAGTTTTTTCCAAGTACAACTCTGAAATAATCTTAAACCCTGATAATTCCAATTATCTACATTATAATATTTTATAATGACCGATTTTAATATCAAAATTGCTGATAAGGAACACTTTAAATATGCAGAAGAAATTTGCCTGCACATGGAAGAAAGCGCCAAAGCGAGGGGAACTGGTATAGCCAAAAGATCCCCTGATTATGTACGCCTGAAAATGGAGGAAGGAAAAGCAATAATTGCCACTACAAAAAAGGGGCAGCTTGTAGGCTTTTGCTATATCGAAACCTGGGGACATGGCAAATATGTTGCAAATTCAGGGCTCATAGTAGTTCCGGAATTTAGGAAAAGCGGTGTGGCAAGGGGCATTAAGCATAAAGCTTTTGCTCTCTCACGTAAGAAATATCCAGAAGCAAAGATATTTGGCCTTACCACAAGCCTTGCGGTGATGAAATTAAATTCAGAGCTTGGTTACTATCCAGTCCCTTTTTCTGAGCTTACAGATGACAAGGAATTTTGGAAAGGCTGTGCCAGCTGCATCAACTATCCTGTACTTATTTCTAAGGAACATAAAAATTGTTTTTGTACAGGCATGCTTTACGATCCTCAGGATGTAAAGAAAAGAAAATGGTATTTTGTAAAAAATCTTCGGTTTTACAAGAGTTTGAGCAAAATAAAGCAAGCCCTTTTCCTGAAGAAAGAGAATATAAAAGAATTCGTTTCATATTTTATGGTAAGGTTGGCCAAGTCTTCCAAATAAAATAATTTTGTTTTTGTATTTATTTAAGGCTTTCAGCCATAACTTTTATATATAAATTATCAATGGGCAATAAAGTAGTTTTAGCATTTAGCGGAGGCCTCGATACCTCCTATTGTGTAAAATATCTATCTGCAAAAGGATTGGAAGTACATTCAGCTATTGTAAATACGGGAGGTTTCAGTGAAGCAGAACTTAATGAAATTGAACGAAAGGCTTTGAACCTGGGTGTTAAAACACATGTGACTCTTGATAAGACTCCTGAATTTTATAACGAGTGCATCAAATTTCTTATCTTTGGAAATATCCTGAAAAACAATACTTATCCTTTGTCGGTAAGTGCCGAAAGGGTATTCCAGGCTTTAGCCATTGGTGAATATTCAAAAGAGATAAATGCCGATGCCATTGCCCATGGAAGTACAGGCGCTGGTAATGACCAGGTGCGGTTTGATATGGTTTTCAATATCATCTGCCCTGATAAAAAAATCATTACGCCCATCAGGGATGAAAAACTTTCAAGGGAAGAAGAAATTGATTTTCTCATCAAAAATGGTGTGGAGGGAGATTGGGCAAAATCTAAATATTCTATAAACAAAGGCCTTTGGGGCACCTCTGTAGGTGGTAAGGAAACCCTTACCTCAGACCAGTACCTTCCTGAAGAGGCATTTCCGACACAGCTTTCCAAAAATGAACCTGAAATTTTGGAAATTACCTTCGAGAAAGGTGAGCCAATTGCCATTAATGGAAAAACATTTTCAGGCCCGGTAGAAACCATACAAAAAATACAGGAAATTGCCGCACCTTTTGCCATAGGCAGGGACATCCATGTTGGCGATACAATTATAGGGATAAAAGGCCGGGTGGGCTTTGAAGCAGCGGCTCCTATGGTCATTATTAAAGCACATCATGCCTTGGAAAAACATGTGCTGGGAAAATGGCAGCTATACTGGAAGGACCAAATGGCTACATGGTATGGCAACCTCGTTCATGAGGGCCAATTCCTTGATCCTGTAATGCGTAATATCGAAGCATTTCTTGATGATACCCAAAAAAATGTGTCTGGAATAGTAAAAGTACAATTGGCTCCTTATCGATTTCATATTATTGGAATTACATCGCCTTTTGATATGATGTCTTCAGAATTTGGGAAGTATGGTGAAATGAACAATGCCTGGTCGGGAGAAGATGTAAAGGGCTTTTCTAAAATTGCAGGAAACCAGGCTATGATATACCATAAAGTAAACAACAATGGCAAATAAAATTAAAATTGGGATTATTGGAGGGGCAGGATATACTGCGGGGGAACTAATACGGATTTTAGTCAATCATCCTGCAGTGGAAATTACTTTTGTCCACAGCAAAAGCAATGCGGGAAACCCAATTCATGCTGTGCATACCGATTTAATTGGTGAGCTTACCATTAAATTTACCAATGAAATCAATAATAATATTGACGTCCTTTTTCTTTGCATGGGCCATGGTGCTTCAAGAAAATTTATGGAAGAAAATACTTTTGATAATAACCTCAAGATCATTGACCTGAGCCAGGACTTCAGGTTGCATGCAGAAGGCAATGATTTTATTTACGGCCTTCCGGAGCTAAACCGTGAAATAATAAGCAAATCCCGAAAAATAGCAAATCCTGGCTGTTTTGCAACTTGTATTGAACTGGGACTGCTGCCGCTCGCCGCTGCGGATAAAATACATTCGGATGTACATATTTCAGGCATCACCGGGTCTACAGGTGCAGGGCAAAGCCTCTCCCCAACATCTCATTTCAGCTGGAGAAACAATAACATGTCTGTTTATAAAGCCTTTACCCATCAGCATTTAAAAGAGATAAGGCAAAGCTTGACCGAACTTCAGCATGGTTTACAGGTTTCTTTGAATTTTATCCCTTACAGAGGTAATTTCACCAGGGGCATAATGGTATCTTCTTACCTGAAAACCAACCTAAATTTGGAAGAGGCATTTGAGTTATATCATGAATTTTATAAAGCCCATCCATTTACATTTTTAACAAAAGAAAACCCTGACCTGAAACAAGTAGTGAATACCAATAATGCATTGGTCTATGTTGAAAAAAATGATGACAATCTTTTGGTAATTTCCTGCATTGATAATCTTTTGAAAGGTGCCTCAGGACAAGCAGTGCACAATATGAACCTGGTGTTTGGTTTGGAAGAAACCTCTGGCTTAAAATTGAAAGCCGGTTCCTTTTAAAGAAAATTTCAGTGCAAGGTTTTTCATCCTATACTTAAGGTATAATTTAATTTTTAGAATGTTTAAAACACTGAAGCATGAAAAATTTTGATGTTTACCCTCTTTTTGACATTGAACCTGTCAAAGCTTCCGGCAGCTACGTTTGGGATAAAGATGGAAAAAAATACCTGGACTTATATGGTGGCCATGCGGTAATTTCAATAGGTCATACACATCCACATTATGTACAAAAGATTTCAGATCAACTAAATAAAATAGCTTTTTATTCCAATTCCGTCCAGATCCCCCTTCAATTGGACTTAGCTGAAAAGTTAGGGGTTCAGTCAGGTTGTGAAG
>JALZND010000433.1 GCA_030857845.1 Bacteroidota bacterium
GTGTAGCAGTGGATATTGCAAAAAGGTGCAATGCAAAATGGATGACGGTGGTGCCCGGTTTTTTCAAGAGAGATTTACCAATGGGATACCAAACCTCAAATGTGATAGAATCACTTAAAAGGGCAGCTGAAATTTTTGAACCTCATGGACTTGTTATGGTTTTGGAACCTCTAAGTGACACACCTGAACTTTTTCTGAGATATTCAGACCAAACTTATATGATTTGTAAAGCGGTTGACAGTCCTTCCTGTAAAATATTGTTCGACATTTATCATATGCAAAAAAATGAAGGCCATATTATAACCAATATTGATTTATCCTGGGATGAAACTCCCTATTTTCAAATTGGCGATAATCCGGGGAGAAAAGAACCTACGACAGGTGAAATTAATTATAAAAATATTTTCAAGCATCTTCACCAAAAGGGTTTTTCAGGGGTTTTGGGAATGGAACACGGTAATTCCCAACCAGGTAAAAAAGGGGAACAAGCACTTATTGATGCTTATTTAGAAGTTGATAATTTTGAGGTGTAAATTGAATTAATTTCATTTTAAGGAAATTTATTGTCCCTGCATTTTGAAATTTCCACTTCTAAACTAAATACACAAAGCCGAACCTTATATTACTGAAAGATATTTTCTTGATTATATTTGTTTCTTGTGTTTTTTTATTAGTGACAAAGTACAATTAAAATGTCCTTCTGGGGACCTCTCCATCAGGCAGTTCCCATTTTCTTTGTTTTTGAAATGGCATTGTCATTAGATTAAAATAACCAAGTTCCCTTGTGTTTCTGTATGCGGGCATTCCAATATTTATTTTCTCCTGAGGAATACCCAATTTTAAGGTTTGATGGATGCGGTCCCAAAACGAAAATATCACACTGTAATTACTATTTGTTTCATTTCTAACAATGGAATGATGTATGCCATGCATGGAAGGCGTAACGATGTAGTCCGTCAGATTTTGTTCTAGGGGCAAGGCAAGTTTAAGGTTACAGTGATGAAAACTATTTGCGGCTTCAAATGCAATTTCATAATATAAAACCACTTTCCAGTTTACTCCAAGAAGCCAAACTATTGCTGCACGGAATAATGCCGATGGCAAAATTTCACCAATGTGAAACCTAAAGGCGGTTGAAAGATCCAGGTCAAGGTCGGAATGGTGCACCTGATGAAAGCGCCACAACAGTGGTATGCTGTGGCTAAGCCGGTGCCATACATAATTTCCATAATCCAATCCCATAAAGCCTAAAATAAATTTTATTATATAAGGAATGGCCAGTTGCTGCAATAAGCCTTTTTTACCATCTTCCGATTTTAATGAAGCCCATACTATTACCGGGATTAAAAAGTACCTAAAGCCCAACGCCGAGGTAGCTGCGGTTTTTCCGTTAATGACTATCCTTTGCACCATGGCAGCCTTCCTTTTCCTAAGGGGAAACATGTTTTCAAAAACAAAAAGCCCTACTATAATGACCGTAAGAAAAGGCGGCCCTTTTTGTTCATATAACTTTTTGATCAGGGAATTTACTCTCATAGGTTCTTAATATACAAGATCTTGACAACTTAAAATAATGTTATTTCTATAATTTAGTTTAAAACCATCCTGGGATATTAAAAGATTTTGCTGCTTTATGAAACTTAACTAATTTTACATAGCTTATTAGGCACAACCTTACTTCAATTATTTTTCAACTTCAAAGATTATGGAAGGAATCAACAGAAAGAAATTTTTTGAAAAATTATCTAAAATTATATTTATAGCTGGACTAGCTACTTTACCAACCTCTGCAACTATGGCACAAAAGAAAAAAGACGAAGAAGTATTTGTTCACCATGTTTACTTTTGGATGAATAATGGAAAAACCGAAAAAGACAAAGAAAAACTCCTTGAAGGATTGAAGACCCTTAAAAATATTGTTGTTATTAAGCAAGTTTATATTGGCAAGCCTGCTTCGACAAAGCGGGATGTTATAGATACCTCTTATGATTTTTCATTGTTATTGATGTTTAAAAACCATGAAGATCAGGAAGTATACCAAACTCATCCAATACACCTTGAATTTATAAAAAACTATGCCCATTTATGGTCTAAAGTTATAGTATACGATTCTGTAAATGCTTAAAATTATTTAGATCAAGAACTGAAAGGAGCAACTGAAAGATTGTTTCTTTCAGTTTTACAACATTTTTCATATAGCATTGTAAAAGTTGATTCTCAAGATTTTTATCTCTCCCAAGATGCTATGGATTTAGTCATATAGGACAAGATCCAAATCATAGTCATTAAATTTTTTAATAGAACTCTGTTTTACGCCTCAAAAATCTTTTTATACTTACACTAATTAAAATAGAAGATTTTACCTATTTTAAAATTCCTAAGGGTACAGATGGGGATTTTTAAAACTTTTTGATGATGTTATAATTACAAAAAATCAATACTGTCACCCGCTTGAAAATAAAAATTAGAAAAGAGGTCTACAATTTCAATTTAAGGGGATTTACTGTTATTGTAAAATCAAACATTTTTGAGAAATTATTTGTATATTTTTTATATCCCTATCATTAAGGGTACGTTTTCTGGTATTTAAGATGGCAATAAAACTAACGTATGAGCAAAGGTTATTGGCTGCCATACTTACTATGGTTGTAAATTGCTCACCTTCTAAAATTGGTTTGTATATTATTGAGAAGGTCAAACTGGCAATTTAGGCTATCTAAACCTGTGTTTTAATATCTTCGGGCGCCAGAGAAGAAATAGTACAATTCAATTCTGTTATTGTTGCTTAAAAAAGCACCTCAAGATTCCACCGATGCTGGCAAGAAGCCGCTTTATTCCTTGGTAACTAAGCTTGTTAATCAGGAACAACAAATTAATACATAGAGAATTTAAAGTGTGGCAACTGGCAACTACACAATATAACATAATTATTTACAAATTTTTTTTAGCAAGCTTTTATTATAATTGGCTGAATTATTTTCAACTACTGCCCTTTAATAAGGGGTCTTAGATAAAAGAAAAAAGCTAACAATTTATAGGCCGTCAGGAAATTTTATTATTCTTACGCATGATGTTGTAACTTGATAAACTTAACCATCATAAAAAGATGGAAATCATCAAATAAAATGCACCTTCTGCCTTTAAGGCGTTTTTTTGGGATTACAATAATTTTTAATTATCTTTCATAAAAAAATTAAAAAATTTATCAGCAGACTTTTATTAAAATGCTTTTAAGGACTTATATATTATTTGGGATGCTCTTGGGCATTCTATTTTATACTATTTTACAAAGACCTCTAAATATCCCCATAAATGTACCTAAAATTGAAAAAAATCCAGTTCAGATAGCTTTTAAACCTTATACCCAATCC
>JALZND010000434.1 GCA_030857845.1 Bacteroidota bacterium
GGACGTGCCGCCCTTTATGTTTTCGGGCATCCGGCAGATTGTGGCAGGGAGCTTGTTAGTTTTATTTTTTTATTTTAAGGGAAGGAAACTGCCTTCTAAAAAGGATCTAATTAGTTTTTCTATATCTGGAGCGCTAATGATAGGTGTGGGCAATGGATTGGTGGCTTGGGCAGAGGTGCATGTCAGCAGTGGATTGGCAGCCATAATTTGTTCCCTTGTACCTATTTGGATCATCCTTTTCAACCTGGTTGGGCATAGGGCTGAAAAAATAAATGGCTTGATAATCATTGGCATGTTGCTGGGAATTATTGGATTGTTGTTGATTTTCAATGATAACCTGGCAGATTTTACCAATCCTGCTTATACATGGGGTATTGTGGCGATCTTCATAGCCAATGCAGGTTGGGCTTTAGGCACAGTAATAACCAAAAAATTCAAAACAGATGTAGATCCGATAAATGCATCTGGTTGGCAAATATTTTTAGGAGGCTTATGTTTGGGAACCGTTAGCCTGTTATCAGAAGATTTATCCCAAGCCAATTTTACTATTGAAGCAACTTTTGCTCTCGTATATTTGATATTTTTTGGATCTATACTTGCATTTGGTTGCTACATTTATGCTCTTTCAAAGCTGCCTGCAGGTTTGGTGGCAATATATGCATATGTAAACCCAGTGGTAGCCGTTCTGCTCGGATGGCTTGTTTTAGGTGAAAAAATAAACCTTACAGTAGTACTAGCTTGTGGAATTATTTTATTGGGCATCTTCATGGTAAATCAAGGCTATAAAACTACAGGTAATTATTTTTGGTCGAAATATGTGAAGGAATTGCCTACAAGAAAAAAGAAGCCTTATTTTGAAAAACATTGATATTTCAATTTTAGCTAATATTTGGCTTTTGTAACGATAAAATATATGAAATTAGGTCAAGTTAAAGAAGCAATTTTTCCTTATAAAAATTAAAATTTATTGCATCAGTTAAAACCCGCTAAGAAGTAAGGTTCGATAGATGGTTTTTTTAATTACCCTCAAAGATAAGAAATGGAAAATGTTTTAATTATGAACAAGGCACTTAATATAATACCTTGTAATCCCGATCTACAACCTTATTTTAAAAGCCTGAATCTGGCATGGATTACAAAATATTTTGAAGTGGAGGAAATAGATGAGAAGGTGCTCTCAAATCCTGAAAAATATATTTATAACGACGGGGGTATTATTTTGATGGCTTTGTTGGGAGAAATTGTTGTAGGTACAGTCGCCTTAAAACGTTCTGGACACGATGCATTTGAATTGACAAAAATGGCTGTAGACGAAAAGTACCAAGGGCAAAAAATAGGTTATTTTTTAGCACTAGCGGCCATAGATAAAGCTAAGGAATTAGGAGCCAAAGAACTTTTGCTATATTCACAAACTATTCTTGCTCCAGCTGTAAACCTTTATAAAAAGATAGGCTTTAAAGAGGTTGAGTTAGAACCGGGTAAATATAAAAGGTGCAATATAAAAATGAAGATGATCTTTTATGAATTACATAATATTTGAACTCAGTTACAAATTAAAGGGGACTGTTGAAGCAGGTTGAAAAGAATAATAAATAAAAAATAGGTTATTTACCTTTGCTTTTCAGGTGGGGCAAAAATAGGTTTATTGCATTTATTAAAAGTTTCACATAAAAAATGACGTATTCAGAAAATCTTAATATATCACTATATAAATATCCACCCTTATTCACCAATAACCTTTTCCTTAGTATGTGTGCCTTCAAGCCAAACTTCTGTATTTTTTATTCCCAATAGGTCTGGATTGAAAATAGGGTCTTTCCCATTCTTTCTTTGGGAATGGTAATCTTTTAAAGCTAATAAAGCAGGTTTCCTTAATAGCAGGATAGCAATTATGTTAAGCCAGGCCATAATGCCAACGCCAATATCACCAAGGGCCCATGCTGCTTCAGCAGTTTTGATAGCACCAAAAAAAGTAGCAAATAATATAAGTGACCTGAGTGCCCATATCATCCATCTATTTCCTTTTTCATTTAAATAGCTGAGGTTTGTTTCGGCTATATAATAATATGCCATAATGGTGGTAAAGGCAAATAGTAGCAATGAAATTGCTACAAAGCCACTTCCAATAGTTGGGAAATATGTATTAATGGCTTGCTGGGTATATTGCGGACCAATACTTACACCAGGTAAATTTTCCACGATAAACCCTCCTTCAGGGTTGGCAATATTATACTGCCCCGTAAACAGAATCATAAAAGCGGTGGCAGTGCAAACAAACAAAGTATCTACATAAACGGAAAAAGCCTGTACTAGCCCTTGTTTTGCAGGATGTGTTATTTCAGCAGCGGCTGCAGCATGCGGGGCGGTTCCTTGGCCTGCTTCATTGGAATAGATTCCTCTTTTTACACCCCAGGCAACTGCCATACCAAATACGCCCGCAAATGCCGGCTCAAGATTAAAGGCAGATTTGAAGATCAAACTAAACACAGCAGGGATTTCTGTTATGTTCATTGATATGATTATAACTGCCATAAGTATATAAGCACCTGCCATCAATGGAACAGCAATTTCTGCCACCTTGCTGATCCTCTTGACTCCACCAATAATTATAACACCTAATAGAATGGAAACTGCTGCCCCTGTAACGGCTGTCGGAATATTAAAGGCATTTTCTACACTAAGGGCAATGCTGTTGCTTTGGACTCCAGGCAAAAATAAGGCTGTACTTAGTACCGTAGCTATGGCAAAAACAACTGCATACCATTTTATGCCTAAACCTTTTTCTATATAAAATGCCGGGCCCCCACGAAATTCCCCATCTCTAACTTCCTTGTAAATTTGTCCCAACGTTGCTTCTACATAGGCTGATGCACTTCCTAAAAAAGCTATTACCCACATCCAAAAGACTGCACCTGGACCGCCCATGCCTATAGCAGTGGCAACTCCAGCTATGTTGCCAGTACCAACCCTGCCTGCTATTGCCAAAGAAAATGCCTGAAACGAACTTACGCCCCTTTTTGAAGATTTCCCCCTAAAAAGTAAGCGTACCATCTCCCCAAGATAACGTACCTGTAAAAATTTGGTAACTACTGAAAAATAAATACCTGCACCAAGACACAGTACTATTAGGGCATTGCTCCAAACCAGATCGTTAACATAATTAATAATTCCTTCCATATATTCTTTTGAGACATTCAGGCTGTAATCTATAAATTATAAGTCTGAAGATAAAGTTTACTGCTTATACATTTATTATATAATAACCTGATTTCACCTATAATAAACGGGCAACCCAAGCCCAGCGGGCTTGAAATCCGAATAGCCCGTGATAACGGGCAATGTAAAAAATTACAGCCACAACCACAGAG
>JALZND010000435.1 GCA_030857845.1 Bacteroidota bacterium
TACCGATACCAGGGCTCGTTCAAATGACATCATCCATTACAGGATCATGGCCAAAGATTCGGATGAAACATCAGGATATAGTAACCAGGTTAGTGTACGTCCGGCAGATGTAGTGATAGTCAAACCCACAAAGATCATGTTGTCAGAAAGTATCAGCATGTACCCTAACCCTGCTTCTGATAAACTCACCATCAGCACCAATATGTCCATTACAGAACCCTTAAATTTTCAAATTTTTGACATGAAGGGAAATATGTATCGGTCTTTTGAAATTACTTCAGGGAATAGCACCCGGGAAATTGATGTGAGCCAGCTAAATGATGGGATTTATATTTTAAAAGTTACCAATTCGGAAGCATCTGTAAGCTTTCTGCTGCAGGTAAGACCTTAAGGAGTAAGTAATAAAAATCTTTTTATATTATCAACTGTTAGACCGCTGAAGGCGGTCTAGCTTTTTATGGCCATTATGTGCTACAACTTCTTCCCTATTTTGAAAATATCAATGGCCTATTAGATGAACGAATTAATTAAATTCATCAAAACCAGGTAAGAGCAGGAATATGCTATAAGCAAGAAGATTATAAAAATCTTGTATCTAAGTAAAACCAGATACGAAATCCTCTTTCTTAGCTTAAGATAATTTTCTAAACTGCAGGAACAGAAAGATTCTGAGGCTTCTTTTCCTTATAATATAACTACCAGGAAGTAATTTTTAAATTCATTAACAGACATAAGAAAACTAAAAATCTGAAACATAACTGTCAATATATTGAGCCCGCTCCTCTAACCAACTTTTAAGTTTCTGCACATCCTGCTCAAAATCCTTGCTCCCAACATTCCATACTTCGTAATCCTTTTTTTGTGAATCTTTAATCAGGGCGGCATAATCATCTATATAATCCAATAGCATTGGGAAGTGGTTGCTTTTATATTTAGCCCATTTATTGGCATACAATTCTTTAATTTTTGGGTCATCCATGAAACGGCTGAAAAACTTCGTCCCTACAAATGAAGTATTATTTGAAAACATCGGATTAGTGGTAGAGTGGAAATGTGAGTTACTTCCATTGTATGAAAAGGCCCAATCAAAATCCCAAATAGGTCCCATAATATATTTTTGGTCTTTAGGCTTGTACAAATATGTACTTTTTGGGTGGTTGATTTCCTTGTTTAAGGTAAAGTTATAGACGATCAAATAATTTACCAGGGCTTCTGCATCTATATAATCCATATAGTCGTTGTTGGGGAAATTGGCAGAAGATACAGCATCTTCCAAAATTTGGAAATCCTTCTTAATAAGGTTTAATTCATGGGTAGCTTCCTGAGGAGCATAATCTTTAAGTTTGGGATATTTTACCATAACTGGTAAATTATAAAAATCTGATTTGAACTTGTAATCATCATTATAATAAATATCCATTTCCAACAAGACCCCTCCATCCTCAATATCAATACGTGTTTTTGAAACTTCGATTTGCTCTGTTAACATATAATTCCCTAAATATTTGCCATTGATTGTTAGGTCCACAGGTATAATATTATTTGTATAAGGAATATCCAGCTGTTGGCCTATTTTCATGGCTACCGCATTGAGCATTAAAGTTTCGTCCAGATAATTGGCTAAAAGTACCCAATCCTTTTCTTCTTCTAAACCCAATAAAGAAGCCTTATTGTCTAGTTTCAGACGGTATGGCTTTTTAGGCTTTGACCAGGTGGTATTCCCCCTTCCTCTTATACCCGTGGTTCCGTTATAATCTTCATAAATTCCTTTACCATCTATTGTCAATGTGCCCTGCAAATAATAGTCTCTGGTATTGACGGGTGCATTCCCTTCTGTAACTATAAATAAATGTGGTATATCCGTTATTAAAGGTGGTATATCCGTTGTCCATTCTATATCGATAATATAATCCTGGGAAATTCCGTTAGATGAAACGAATGTATAGGTTACAGGATTGGAAAAATCATTCACTGTTTTACCGCTTTCTTGTGCTACGCCATTCACCGTAACGGTACTGGCATTTGTTTCAAAAGTTGCTATAAGTTCTTTTAAATTATTGCTGGCTTTGCTTTGGTAAACATTCCCCTGCCTTTCAAGGACCCAATCCTTAGATAAATGTGGATTGTCAGACATTATGAAAGAAAAGGAAGAAATAATCAATTCTGTTTCTTCGATTACTTCTATTTGAAGAATGTATTTGGCAATATTTCCATTTTCTGCCACTACTTCATAAACCAGACTTTTTGAAAAATCATTGGGTGTGAAAGTGGAAGTTTGCAGCACACCATTTATGTATACATTCCTGCCGTTGTGGTTAAATGTTGCCACAAGATTGGAGATTTCAACAAACTGGGGTATAGATAACAATATGTTTTCCCCTTCTATAGTGGCTTCAATATCATCTTGCAATATACCTTCATTATGAACGGCTTCAAGTTTAAATTCTAAAAGGGCATTAGCCCCACTCAACAGAGGCGCCTTTTCGCAACTTGTTTGGAGTAATAAAAAAAAGATTGCCCAAAGGATATGATATGATAGTTTCATTGTACAAACAATTCAGCCTTTAAAAAGAAAAACGATGATAAAGATAATGTAAATTCCATTAGAATACTATAAGTGGTGGTTCAAGTTTAAGAAATCCAACGGTGAATAAGGTTATAGGTAACTGTTTGAGTTATTTAAAAAAGTAAATATATGGCAATTAATTATAAGTCAGCATTATGATTAAAAACCTTTAAATAAAAAGCCACATCATAATTTTATCTAAAGGATATTGAGGGATATATAGTTCCGTAATTAAAAAAAGTAAGGCAGTGTTTATATAATAAAATGTAAAATCTCTTCTCCTTGGTCTGTGGCACACCATAGCCGTCAACTTAAGAAAATTCTGAGCCCTGACCATCTTTTAGCGTGAGGGTTTACAGGATTTAATGAAAATATAAATCTTCAAAGCCAGTTTTTCCAAGACCAAAAAATATCAATGCTCTACTTTTCAAAGAACCCGGTAAGTTCTTTAGGAAGTGATTTGTACTGTTTCTTTTTTAAAATGAAAATTAAAATATAAGGTAGGGCCATTTGGCATGGCCCTTTTTATTTTCCCATATTTTTCAGCCATTTTTACCGAATGGCTCCGTTTTGTTAAACAAATATAATGATTAAATGGCTTTAATGCATGCATTGGCTATATTTCCTGCATTTTTTTGCTCCCTTTTTTATATTCTTTTAGGTGGTGTGCTTTGCTTATTTCACTTAGCCCCAGTAGCCATTTATATAACAAACCTTTGTTTTGAAGGATTTCCGGTGTCAATATTTTTGATCTGCTGTGTAATGTATGGGTGAGCTTATGAAAGCTAACATCTATATTG
>JALZND010000094.1 GCA_030857845.1 Bacteroidota bacterium
CAATACAAAGTTTATCTTGTAGACTTAAGGAACCACGGCGATTCATTTCATGATGAAATTTTTACTTATACTGCAATGGCCCAAGATCTGGTAGATTTCATGTCCCGCAAAAATATTGATGAGACAATTCTGCTTGGCCATTCCATGGGTGGAAAAGTTGCTATGACTGTTGCTTTAAATCATCCTAAAAAAATCAAAAAAATAATAATTGCGGATATTTCACCTGCTGCATACCCTACACGACATGATGTAATTGTAGAGGCCTTGGCTGCCCTAAAATTAGAAGAGGTTGCCAGCCGACAAGATGCAGACCAGCAATTAAAAGAATTTATTCCGGAAGTGGGCGTGAGGCAATTTTTATTAAAGAACCTTGAAAGAAAAAAAGAAGGAGGCTATGCCTGGAAAATAAACCTGGCTGTAATTGAAAAATATATTGTTAATGTTGGTGAACCTATGGACCAAAATCTGAAGTTTAATAAGCCAACTTTATTTATAAAAGGCGGCCGTTCAAAATATATTTTAGATAAGGATTTACCTCTAATTAATACGCTTTTCCCAAACAACCAGTTGGAAATCATACCAGAGGCTGGCCATTGGCTGCATGCAGAAAAAACTGAAGATTTTTTTAGTATTTGCCAGAAGTTTTTAGAATGATTTAATAAAGGTATTATCTTGACTTGCTGATGAAATATAAAATAATAGAAACAATTATACTTATTATAATGCTTGTAGCAAATGGGAAATAGAAGGTAAAATTATTTTTCTTTACAAGAATATCGCCAGGAAGTCTCCCTAAAAATGGAATCCTATCTGAAAAATATACTAATAGGCCAACGATTATCAAAATAAACCCGGCAAAAATTATAAGCTTGCCAATCCCAGTCATATTAAATAAATTTTTATGAAACAAAAACCTATAACCAAAGGGAATGTTTTTTTACTTCCTACCGTAATTGCCGATGATACTTTAGATAAAGCAATAACCCCCCATTTGAAAGAAGTCATTACTAATACAGAATTTTTTCTGGTAGAAAATGTAAGGACTTCAAGAAGGTTTATTAGTTCATTAAAATTAGGGTTGGTAATAGAAAACCTGGATTTTCAGCTTCTTGACAAAAATTCAACATCTGCTGAGCTTAAGGAATTGTTCAAACCAGTATTTCAGGGCCATGATATCGGGATCTTATCAGAATCAGGATGCCCTGGAATAGCCGACCCTGGATCATTGGCTGTGCTTTTTGCACATCAACAAAATATACGGGTGGTACCCCTGGTTGGGCCATCGTCAATTTTAATGGCACTTATGGCATCGGGGTTTAATGGCCAGTCATTCATTTTTCATGGTTATGTGCCCATTGATGCTGTAGAAAAAGAAAGCTTTATAAAAGATATGGAAATCCAATCTGCTAAAAAGAAACTAACACAGATATTTATGGACACCCCCTATCGCAATGAAAAACTTTTCAGGGACCTAATTGCATCCTGCCAACCCACTACACTACTATCAATTGCTAAGGATTTAACCGGAAAAGATGAAATGATCATCACCCAATCTATAAAACAATGGAAAACTGAAGCCCCTGTTTTGCACAAATTCCCCGTAATTTTTTGCCTCTATGTCGAGTAGCTATAGATAATCCAGATCAATTTAATTTCATTGGAAGTTTAATATTTTGTTTTCATTTATTTTAACCTAAATTTGCCCAAAATCAAAACAAAAAAATATTCTATATGTCTTATTTATTTACTTCAGAATCAGTATCGGAAGGCCATCCGGACAAAGTGGCGGACCAGATTTCTGATGCTATTCTTGATGCTATGTTGTCCCAAGATCCTGATTCAAGGGTTGCTTGTGAAACATTTGTTACTACAGGACTGGTAGTTGTTGGCGGGGAAGTCACCACCAAAGCTTATGTGGAAATTCCTGATATTGTTCGTGCTACAATTAAGAAAATAGGGTATAACAAAGACGAATACCGATTTGATGCAGAGTCCTGTGGAGTTATGGTAACATTGCATAGTCAATCGCCGGATATTGCACAAGGGGTAGATGAAGGCAATGACAAAGAACAAGGTGCTGGAGACCAGGGAATGATGTTTGGCTATGCAACAAAAGAAACAGCCGAATATATGCCTATGGCACTTGCTTACTCACACCAGCTTGTACAGGAGCTTGCAAGGATCAGGAAAGAAGAAAATACTTTAATGCCTTACCTTAGGCCAGACGCAAAAGCACAGGTAACGATAGAATATGACGAAAATGACCAACCTATAAGGGTGGATACTATTGTTGTTTCAACCCAACACGATGATTTTGTAAAACCTGCAGACAATTCAGCACAATCAAGGAAACAAGCTGATGACAAAATGCTTGAAAAAATCAAAATAGATGTTATAGAGCTTATCATAAAAAAAATTATTCCTGCAAATCTTTTAAAAGATACAACCTATCATATCAACCCTACTGGAAAATTTGTGATTGGTGGCCCTCATGGCGATGCAGGGTTGACTGGAAGAAAAATTATTGTGGATACCTATGGTGGGAAAGGCGCTCATGGTGGTGGAGCTTTCTCCGGAAAGGACCCTTCAAAAGTTGATAGAAGTGCTGCTTATGCGGCAAGGCATATTGCTAAAAATATGGTAGCGGCAGGGGTTTCTGAAGAAATCTTGATCCAGGTTGCTTATGCTATTGGCATTGCAAAACCAGTCTCCCTAACAGTAAATACTTACGGAAAGTCTAAATTAGGTCTTTCTGACTCAGAAATTGCCGCACGTGTACTTGAAATTTTTGATATGCGGCCAAAAGCCATTATTGATAGGTTTGGTTTGAAAAATCCAATATTTTCAGATACTGCCGCTTATGGCCATATGGGAAGAAAATCTTATAGAAAGTCTGTAGACATACAGCTTGTAGAAAAAACTGAAACTGATACCCATAAAGAAGAAAGGCGGAAAAAAGAAAAAAGAGAATTTGAATTCTTTACCTGGGAAAAGCTTGATTATGTAGATAAAGTAAAAAAGGCTTTTAATATTTAAAATTCTGAACCTCAAAAAAAAAGCCCTGTTGCAAGGGCTTTTTTTTTGAGGTTCTAAAATTTAATATGTTGCTTGTTTTTGTTTCGTTTTTTTAATTTGCCTCCGCAAAGCTTCCACTGTCATGTCTGTTGCGGCTTCAAATGATTTAGCCTGCTCTTTAGCAAATAATGATGTGCCCGGAAGGTACAATTTTATCTCAACCACTTTATTTTCATTAGAATCATCATTAATAATCCTTAAGTATACTTCTCCCTCTAATATCCTGTCATAAAACGTTTCGAGTTTATCTGCTTTTTTTTGTATAAAATCGATAAGCTTTTGGTCAGCATCAAAATGAACCGAATGCATTTGTAACTTCATAATACTAAAATTTAAATGTGAAACTTACGCTTTAGGGTGTGCCTGATCAAATATTTTTTTTATTTTATCAAGCGAATTATGTGTGTATACCTGTGTGGCCGCCAAACTGGAGTGCCCTAATAAATCTTTGACCGCATTTAATTCTGCGCCCTTATCCAACAAGTGTGTTGCAAAAGTATGTCTTAGAACATGGGGGCTACGTTTTTCAATTGTAGTGTACATATCAAGATATTTCCTTACTGTCCTGTAAATTAACATTGGATAACTTTGCTCCTGTGTATCTGTAACGATCAAAAAGTGGCAGCTGATACTATGAAAATATGCTGATTTCTTACCAATATATGTTTCGATGATTTTCCAAACATTTCCTGATATGGGAATAATACGTTCTTTGTTTCTTTTGCCCAAAACTTTAATTGTTCTTTCAAATTTATTGACATCATTTCCTTTGAGGTTGATCAATTCAGACAAACGTATGCCGGTTCCATAGAGCAACTCCAGGATCAACTTGTCCCGCCAACCAAAAAAATCATCTGAAAATGGAAATCCATCCAAAAGTGACTGGATATCTTTTTGGCCAACAAAATTGGGGAGTGCTTTTTTTACCTTTAGGACTTTTAACTTTACAGTAGGGTCTGAACATATTTTCCCTTCTGAAAGAAGATATTTGTAAAATGACCTTAAGGTAGCTATTTTCCTGTTTATGGATTTGGGCTCGAGCAGGTTATCTTTTAGGGAAATGATCCAGGAACGGATATAACGAAAATCTACCTGGTTCAGGTCGAGATCGGGATATTCCTCTTGAAGATGATTTTGAAAGCTTTGTAGGTCTGCCTTGTAGGCAATGAGTGTATGGTTGCTATACCTTTTTTCAAACTGAAGGTATCTAATAAAAAAATCAATCATAAATCAGTACTGTAGTTGAAAACTCACACAGTACTAATTTAAGAAAATTATTATAGAATTGGAATTAAATTTTAATAATTCTCGTCGGCATACATTTTTTGCCTGTATGCTGCTTTAAGTTTTTCTGTCCTTCGAGAGATGGATGGTTTTTCAAAGAAAGTCCTCGCCCTTAGCTCTTTAAGGACGCCAGTACGCTCAAATTTCTTCTTGAATCTTTTAAGCGCTTTTTCTATAGATTCATTCTCTTTTACGTTAACAATTATCATATGAATACCTCTATTTCTTAATTTCAAATTTAAAAGGTTGCAAATATAAAAAACCCGTTGATTAAAATCAAGCTTTCGGTTAAAAAAATGTTTAAATTTTGCGGCTTTTATCTAATTATTTTATTTCAAAATCGACCTGGCAATAACCAGTTTTTGGATTTCTGTTGTTCCTTCACCAATAGTGCAAAGTTTAGAATCCCTATAAAATTTTTCAACGGGATAATCTTTGGTATAACCATAGCCTCCGAAAATCTGTACCGCTTCAGTAGATACCTCCACTGCAACCTCGGATGCATAATATTTAGCCATTGCTGATTCTTTTGTCACGTTCATTCCTTTGTTTTTTAGATCGGCAGCCCTAAAAATCAACAATTTCGAAGCTTCTATTTTTGTGGCCATATCTGCCAATTTAAAGGCTATTCCCTGAAAGCTGGATATTGGCTTGTTGAATTGTTGCCTTTCTTTTGAATAAGCTATAGACGCAGCTAAGGCACCCTCAGCAATACCAAGGCTTAATGCGGCAATAGAGATTCTTCCACCATCAAGAACCTTTAATGATTGAATAAAGCCATCGCCTATTTCTCCTAATACATTCGCGGCCGGTATTTTACAATTATCAAATATCATCTCTGCGGTTTCAGAAGCCCGCATCCCTAATTTATCTTCTTTTCGCCCCCCTGAAAAACCCGGGGTCCCTTTCTCCACAACAAAGGCAGTCATAGCATGCGAATCGCCAATTTCTCCGGTCCGTGCTATTACCACAGCAATATCACCAGATTTTCCATGGGTAATGAAGTTTTTGGTCCCGTTCAATACCCAACCGTCGCCATCTTTCTTTGCGGTTGTTTTCATGTTTCCTGCATCGGACCCAGTATTGGGTTCAGTTAGGCCCCAAGCACCAATATATTCGGCAGTGGCAAGCTTTGGCAACCATTTATTTTTTTGTTCCTCGTTTCCAAACTGCATAATATGGCCGGTACACAATGAATTGTGTGCGGCCATCGATAAGCCTATAGATCCATCGATCTTTGATAATTCAGCTATTGCTGTAACGTACTCAAAATATCCAAAGCCCGAACCCCCATATTGTTGGGGCACCAAAACACCCATAAGGCCTAAGCTTCCTAATTTCTTAAACAATTGTACAGGAAACTCTTGATTATCATCCCATTCGCGCATAAAAGGTTTAATTTCCCTTACACCAAAATCTTCAATCATTTTAGCGATCATCAATTGATTTTCCTTTACAATTTCATCCTGGTTATTAGTAAAATCCATAATTTTGGCGTTCAGTCCTATTTATATAGCACAAATTTATTATCATTAAGTTATTAAGTAAATAAACTGTGGTTTATATTAATAATCATTATTACATATAAAAATGTTTTTATTATATGGATAAGTTTAAATAATTTTGATGGGATATTTTTTAAAATTATTTTTGCCCAAGATTTTTTTTATTTAAAATTTAAACTATATGAAAATAGCAGTAGTTGGTACCGGATATGTTGGATTAGTTACAGGGACTTGTTTTGCTGAAACAGGAAACCATGTAACATGTGTTGATATTGATACCAAAAAAGTTGAAAAATTAAAAAATGGTATAATCCCCATTTACGAGCCAGGCCTTGACGTTTTGTTCGACAGGAACATAAAACAAGGTAGGCTGGTATTTACTACAGATCTAAAAGAAGGTATTGAAGGCGCGAAGATCATATTCCTGGCCTTGCCAACACCTCCGGGCGAAGATGGCTCAGCTGACTTACAATACGTGCTTAAGGTTGCAAATGACCTTGGCCCACTGTTAAAAGATTATGCTGTAATAATTGATAAAAGCACAGTACCAGTAGGTACGGCTGACAGGGTCCGAGAAGCCATTGCTAAAAATTGCAAAGTTGATTTTGATGTAGTTTCCAATCCTGAATTCCTTCGTGAAGGGGTTGCTGTGGAGGATTTCATGAAACCTGACAGGGTTGTAATTGGCAGCTCTTCAGAAAGGGCCAACAAAATCATGGAAACACTTTATACACCTTTGGTACGACAGGGAAACCCTATTATTTTCATGGATGAGAAGTCTGCCGAGCTTACAAAATATGCAGCAAACGCTTTTTTGGCCACGAAAATCACCTTTATGAATGAAATAGCCAACCTTTGCGAAAAACTAGGCGCTGACGTTGATGCAATCAGAAGGGGTATTGGTACAGATACAAGGATAGGCAAAAGGTTCTTGTTTGCAGGTATAGGTTATGGTGGAAGCTGTTTTCCTAAAGATGTTCAGGCATTGGCCAAATCTTCAAAAGATGCCAAATATGACTTTAAAATCCTTACCTCTGTAATGGAGATCAATGAAGACCAAAAGGTAAAACTTCTACCAAGGATCAAAGAATATTTTAAAGGAGACCTAAAAGGAAAAACTATTGCCATTTGGGGCCTTGCTTTTAAACCATATACGGATGATATAAGGGAAGCCCCTGCTCTTGCAAACATAAAAGCCCTTTTGGAAGAAGGTGCTAAAATTAAAACCTATGATCCTGAGGCAATGGAAAATGTAAGGAAAATCATGGGCGACAAAATCCAGCTATGTGAAAATGAATACGAAGCTGTTGAAGGTGCCGATGCATTGTTGATAGTTACCGAATGGCCAGTATTTAGGACACCAGATTTTGATAAATTATCTAAATCTTTAAAAAACAAAGTTATATTTGATGGTAGGAACCTATATGACCCCAAAAGTATGGAAGAGTTAGGTTTTAATTATTATAGCATAGGACGAAGAGATATCAATGGATAAACAAAGAATATTGATTACCGGTGGTGCCGGATTTTTGGGTTCACATCTTTGTGACAGGTTTATGAAAGAAGGTTTTCATGTTATAGCCATGGACAACTTCCTCACAGGTTCAATCGAAAACATTGAGCATTTAATGGGCCACAAAGATTTTGAATTTTTTGAATGTGATGTATCTAAATACGTTCATGTCCCGGGCGATCTGGACTATATTCTTCATTTTGCTTCACCAGCAAGCCCAATAGATTATCTTAAGATGCCCATCCAAACTTTAAAAGTTGGTTCTTTGGGCACGCATAATCTACTGGGGCTTGCAAAAGCAAAACATGCAAGGATCCTTGTTGCTTCTACCTCTGAAGTTTATGGCGACCCTTTGGTGCACCCTCAAACTGAAGAATATTGGGGCAATGTGAACCCCGTAGGTCCCAGAGGCGTGTACGACGAAGCAAAAAGGTTTCAGGAAGCCATTACTATGGCTTACCACACCTTTCATAATGTAGAAACCAGGATTATCAGGATATTCAATACTTATGGCCCAAGAATGAGGCTGGATGATGGCCGTGTACTTCCTGCTTTTATTGGACAAGCCCTTCGTGGAGAAGACCTTACAGCTTTTGGAGATGGTACACAAACCCGATCATTCTGTTATGTGGATGACCTGATTGAAGGAATATACAGGCTGCTGATGAGCGATTATGCTTATCCGGTAAATATTGGAAATCCGGATGAAATTACTATTAATCAGTTTGCCGAAGAAATAATAAAGTTGACAGGAAGCGATAGGAAAGTTATCTACAAGCCATTGCCAAAAGATGACCCTAAACAAAGAAAGCCCGATATCACAAAAGCCAGGGAGATATTAGGATGGGAACCTAAATATTCACGTGCCGAAGGCCTTAAACCCACTTATGAATTTTTTAAAAATAAATTAAATAAATAGATTTTTTAATGGCTGATAGATTTCAAATTTTGATAACCGGTGCTGCAGGTTATATTGGTTCTCATACGGTAGTGGAGTTATTCAAGGCAGGATTTGAGCCTATACTTATTGATAATTTTATCAACTCTGAGCCAAAAGTCATTGAGAACCTAAAGCAAATCACTGGTAAGGAAATCAGCTTTTACGAGGGTGACTGCAACGACAAAGAATTTTTGAATATCATATTCAAAAGACATAAAAATATAAAAGGAGTAATACATTTTGCTGCCCATAAATCTGTTGGGGAGTCTGTAACTGAACCAATAAAATATTATGAAAATAATATTGGTTCACTTTTAGTGCTATTGAAAGAAATGAAAGAAAACAAGGTTTCAAATATAGTTTTTTCATCTTCCTGCACAGTGTATGGCCAACCTGACCAGCTTCCGGTTACTGAAAAAACTCCTCAGAAAACCGCAGAATCACCTTATGGAAAAACCAAGCAGATGTGTGAGGCCATACTGGAAGATGTAGTAAACAGCAAAGCAAAGATTAAGGCCATTGCTTTAAGATATTTCAATCCGGTTGGGGCACATCCTTCAGCATTGATAGGAGAATTGCCTCGCGGGGTGCCAAACAACCTCGTACCATATGTAACACAAACTGCCGCTGGCATTCGCGAAAAACTTACCATCTTTGGCAACGACTACAATACCTCCGATGGAACTTGCCTCCGGGATTTTATCCATGTAGTTGATTTGGCGAAAGCACATGTAAAGGCTTTTGACTATCTTGAAAAACAGCAGGAAGAAAGCTTTTATGATATTTTTAATGTAGGTACCGGCGGTGGCAACACGGTTTTGGAGGTTGTTAAAACTTTTGAAAAAATTTCTGGCAAAAAATTAAATTACTCAATTGGTGACAGAAGGGAAGGCGATATAGAAAAAATATATGCCAACGTAGACAAAGCACAAACATTACTTGGCTGGAAAGCAGAACATTCTTTTGAAGAAGCTTTGACAGATTCCTGGAGATGGCAGGAGACACTTAAAAAATAATTTCTGTCCAAGTTCAATACCTTTTTTTTCATTTCTTGTTGAAATTCTAAAACTTCTTATATGAAAGATTTTCGGATATTAATTACCGGAGGGGCAGGCTTTATAGGTTCGCATGTTGTCCGGCTTTTTGTTACTAAATATCCAAACTACCATATTTACAACCTGGATAAGTTAACCTACGCAGGCAACCTTGAAAATTTAAAGGATATAGAACAATCCCGTAATTATACATTTTTAAAGGGTGATATTTTAGATAATGATTATCTGGTCAAAATTTTTGAAGAATTTAAGTTTGATAAAGTGATGCACCTGGCTGCAGAATCACACGTGGATAGGTCAATCAAAAACCCCATGGAATTTATTTTTACAAACGTTGTTGGAACTGTAAATTTGATGAATGCTTGTAAATCTTCATGGAAAGATCGAGATGGAGAGCATCTATTCCATCACATTTCTACAGATGAAGTTTATGGTTCATTGGGTAGTGAGGGATATTTTACAGAAACTACCCCATACGACCCAAAGTCACCTTATTCTGCTTCAAAAGCAAGCTCTGATCATTTTGTAAGAGCTTACTATAACACATACAATTTCCCTGTTGTCCTTACAAATTGCTCTAATAATTATGGGCCAAATCATTTTCCGGAAAAATTAATCCCCCTTTGTATCCATAACATCAAAAATAATAAACCGCTTCCTATTTATGGAAAAGGCGAAAATGTTAGGGACTGGCTATATGTCAAAGACCACGCCACCGCATTGGATGCTGTTTTTCACAAAGGTAAATTAGGGGAAAGTTACAACATAGGAGGGAACAACGAATGGACAAACCTTGAACTTGTAAAATACCTCTGTAAATTCATGGACAAGAAACTTGGCAGGGAAACAGGTGCCTCCGAAAAACTGATTACTTTTGTGACAGACAGGGCAGGGCATGACCACAGGTATGCCATTGATGCAAGTAAAATTAAAAACGAGCTAGGATGGGAACCATCTTTAAAATTTGAAGAAGGCCTCGAAAAAACAGTCGATTGGTACCTTTCCAACCCCAATTGGCTAAATAACGTCACTTCAAG
>JALZND010000436.1 GCA_030857845.1 Bacteroidota bacterium
AAAAAATTAAAAAATAAAATCATTTATTCTGTATACGTATTTCTTATAATTCGGCACTAAAACTTGGCATTGATTTTCAAAATATTTTTTGGACCTCAATCATTCCTGCCAGGAAATTATGGGCATTCAATGTTTGACTTATTTTTGAAAGTATTATTTTATCAAAAGGGAAAAAATATAGGGATAATTATTGTGGCCAAAATCCAAAATAAAATATTCAGAGGCATGCCAACCCAAAAGTAATCTTTGAATAAATAATTTCCCGGACCGTATATCATAGTATTTGTCTGGTATCCTATAGGTGTCATAAAACTAAACGAGGCACCATATGCTACTGCCATCAACAAAGGTTTAGCACTTACCCCCATTCCTGCAGCCGCCACTATTGCAATCGGGGCCAGCAAAGCCGCTGTTGCATTATTTGACATAAAGCTGGTACTCATAAACGTTATAAAGAAAAAAGCAGATACTACAGCGGTAGGCCCATAGGCCCCGACACTGCTTATTATTCCTTCTGCGAGTAAGTGTGCCGCACCAGTTTTCTCCAAAGCTGCACCCATGGCCAAAACACCCGCCAACATAAATATTACTTTCCAATCAATAGCCTTATATGCTTCCTCTACGGTAATGCCTTTGATCAAAACCAATACCACACATGCCACTGCAGCCCCTAGTACTATTGGCACAATCTCCAATGCAGCAGTCACTATCAATACTGTGATGATCAAAAGTACTGGAAGTATTTTTTTGTACCTAAAGGATGACTCATTTGTCTCAGACAATATAAGTACATCGGCCTGCCGCTTGATAACATTAATTTCTTCAGCTACTGCAGAAATTAATATTACGTCCCCTGATTGTAACTTCGCATGGGCAAGCTTCTCATGTAAAATCTCATTCCGGTGCCTGATTGCTAAAACAGATGCACCATATGAAGCACGGAAATTTAGGTCTTTCAAAGATTTCCCTTCAAGAGGTGAATTAGGCGTCACCATAGCTTCGTACAACTTGGTTGAAGAAGACCTTAAATCAGCATCATTCAATTTCCTGTCAGATTTTAACTCAATGCCTACCTGGTCTTTAAGTTTTTTCAATTTGTTTACATCGCAACGGACTTTCAGGACATCATGTGCTTGCAAAATAGAATATGGGTATGCAATAACTTTTATTTTATTTTTCCTGGTAATTTCAATTATCTCTATGTCTATTTCCTTCACTATATTTGATTCATTGATCCTCTTCCCAACAGATTTTGAATTTGGCAATAAGATTATCTCTGTAAGATAATCGCCCATGTCATAATTTTCCATGAGGTTGCCCTTACTTCTTCTGCTAGGAATAAGCCGGTGCCCAATTAAAACAATATATGCTATACCCGCCAATAAAAACAAGATACCTGCAGGTGCCATTTCAAACATTTTAATTGGGCCTACGCCTTGTCTTTCTGCTATTCCACTTACCAGGATATTTGTAGATGTTCCTATTAAAGTACATACTCCGCCCATTAAAGCACCAAAAGAGAGCGGCATCAATAATTTCGAAGGGCTAATTTTGGTATCTTTGGCTACTTGTATAACTATTGGCATAAACAATGCTACCACTGCGGTATCATTTATAAATGCAGAAAGAATCCCGGAAAAAATCATTATTGATAGGAGGCATAATGTATAATTTTGCTTTCCAATATTCGTGAGCAGGTTGCCAAATCCATTTAGCGCCCCCGAATGGAATATTGAAGCGCTGATGACAAACATTGCCCCTACTGTTATGGTAGCGGGGTTGCTGAACCCTGCAAAACCTTCTGCTGGTGTCAATATTCCAGATATCATCAACATCAACATTACCATTATAGAAACTGTATCAACCGAAAATTTATCGGTTATAAACATTACAATGGCTATACTTAAAATTATTAAAACAACAATTATATCAATACTCATCTATCAAGATGTTTTAAAAATTTGACAGGATTTAATTTGAACAATCTAAAAATAACAGCCAAAGATCAGATGGTTTATATTTTGTAAAAATATATGATGCTGTTTAAAATTCTAATATAGAAATTTAATTGGATTCATTTTTAACAGGTTAATTTTTTCGTGGTTTATAAGAAGATTTAAAAAATTAAAGTATACCAATTTCCTGAGCCAAATTTTAGTTAAAATCAGGCAAAAAAACTAGAAATAAAAAATATTATACATCCGTAAATTCAAGTTTTTGATTTGCTGCCATCCTCTTCAAGAGTTATTTTTTTTTACTATTGTGAATATTAGCCAATTATGCTTGTATACTTAAATAAAAATATGTAGTAAATCCATAGTTGGTTTTTTTAAACTAATTAATTTTTCTGCACAATACGCTTTTAAATGCCTTTTCTTATTCCTTCTCAGGAATTTTAACATAAATAATGTAGATTTTTCTTACAAGAGAAAGTTTTGGCGTGAATAGGCTAAAGTGAAGATCGTAGAAATTGAAATATATTTGTAGTTTTCCAATATAAAGAAGTATAGTATAATAATTTTAAGTCATTCAACAAGATTTTGACAAAATACTATTACATATATGGTTACCTCTTCCTCCTGTCTTTTGTGTTGGCTTCTGCCAACTGCATGGCACAGGACAAATCATCTATAAAAAAATTAGAGAGAGAGGCCTATCAACATGCCCAGGCAAAGGAATGGTATTTTGCTTTACCGCTTTTTATCAAATTAAGTGAGCAACAGCCACAGAATACAGAATATGCCTTTTCTACGGGACAGTGTTTTTTTAATACAGACAATAAAGCAGAAGGTTTGGAGTACTTTAAAAGAGCCGCAAAACAAGGGCATAAATCCCCATTATTAAATTATTACCTGGGCAGGGCATATCACTTTAATTTACTTTTTGACTCGGCACTTTATTATTATAACCAATATTCAATGTTAGGTGACAAAAATATTGAAGAGGATATTTTTATTAATTACAAACCTACCGCTGCAGAAGTATCCCGCTATATTGATAATTGCCATAGGGGCAAAAAATTAGTTGATAACCCTGTAGAATTAAGGATAGAGAACCTTGGACCGATAATTAATTCAAAATATGCAGAATATGTTCCGGTAGTATCTGCAGATGAAAATATCATGTTGTTTACAGCCCGAAGAAACACAACCACCGGCAAAGGCATAGATCAGGAAGGAAGATACTATGAAGATATTTTTATATCAAAAAAGGACGATAAGGGCGAATGGCAGCAACCTGAAAGTATTGGGGCACCTATAAATACAAAATTTGACGATGCATGCATCGGGTTATCGCCTGATGGCAAGAAACTTTTGATTTACAATGGCATGAACGGAGGCGATATATTTATTAG
>JALZND010000437.1 GCA_030857845.1 Bacteroidota bacterium
CAGCATTCATTGCCGCTACCAATGAAAGATTAATATCTCCTACATTTCCAGAATTTTTGCTTAGAGCTTTTTTTATGCCCTCATCACTATATTTTCCATAATAATTATTCCACCGAAATCTGGATTGTATATGTTTATATATAGCTTTTGCCTTATCAAGATCATCGGATATTCCACCAATTACAGTCACAAGTTCATCTTTAAAAAGGCTCTTTTTTGTATACTGCTTTCCAAAGGAATCATGTGTTTTCAGCTCGTAATCAATATCTTTCCAATCATTAGTTAATTTAGTTTTTACACCATTGGAATTAATATACTCTTTCAATTCAAAATTTATGGCAGACATAAAATTAGATGAAGCTGTCATGTAATCCTCTTCAATAAATGCCGGTACATTTTTCATGATAAAGGTCATGTTGGAACAATCTGCTTTAAAACCTCTTCCTGAATCAAAACAATTTTTTTCAAGTTTGGAATTTTGAGTTGATAGTTTTTGATATCCGGTCAGGGACACATTATAATTATAAATGGCAGGTAATTTAGCCAGATATTCACTATGGATCTTTGGAATCGAAGATTGAAAAATCCATGTTCTGAAATTATATACTCTTGGCGATTCAATTTGATAGGAATACTCTATTATGCTGCCTTCCTGAAGGTTTGGTAAAGCAAATTTTACCACGTCCCAATATTTATTATAATTTTCTTTAAAAATTTGTTTGGGTTCAAGATTATTTTTAGAAATTATACCATTCTCTGTTACATTGAAGGTGATCCCTTTTATTTCTGAAATTTTTTCATAGCTGTTTGCATCCGATTTGTGGAGTAATATTTCGATATTGCCATTATCAAAACCTTTTGAATTGAAAATTTTTACCCTAACGTGATGTTTGTATATTAGATTAAATGAAGTGCTGGAGATATAAGCTAAACCATATTCCTTTAATACAACAGCATGGGCAGTGGTATCTTTATCGTATATTTTCATTATCAATTCTTCAAGATTCCCTTTTCCAAATTCAAAATCCTGAGCTTTAATATAACTTAACTGGAATAATAAGAGGAGTAATAGGAGGTAGTTTTTCATCGGGGTACAAATAACTAAAAAAAGATGAATTTTACCAGCAAAAAATATTTTTATTATCTTATTTAATTCAAAAATATTACAATTTTAATGTATTATAAATCTTATTTTTACTTAAGCATATTTGCACTATTATACATCAATTATAAAATTTATTGAAGCTGTGGGTTAGTTTATAAGGTGATCAATATTATTAACTGCAAATTGAGAAGAAGTACAGTTTACATATATAAACTTCCTAAAAAAACAAGTGTAAGATATCCTGTGTGATTGCGAAATATTACCTTGTTCCTGGATATCTTTTAAGACTCTTTAGAAGCCAAATGAAAAGAGGGGCTCCGATTGATCATTACCGAATGCCCCTCAGCTTCCAACAAACTTTTCTGCTTTATTAATCAACAGGTTTATAAAAATAATTCCCTTATTTTCTTCAGCAATTATGCAATGGCAATTTTTAATTTTTTAATTTTTTAACATTTTTAATACTGGTTTTGATGCTTTCAAAAGGATCCCCTTGTGTCTCGTCCTGCTCTACAATATAATATTTCAACCCAGCTTTTTGTGAAGCTTTAAATATCCTGTTAAAGTTTATTACACCATTTCCTACCTCGGTAAAGTGCTTTTTCTCTGTATTGTCCATATCTTTTACATGCCATAAAGGATAACGCCCAGGATCTTTCTCAAACATTTTTACAGGATCTTTTCCGATTTTAGATACCCAATAAAGATCAAGCTCCATTTTCATGGTTTTAGGTTCAGTACCATTCAACAGTATGTCATAGGGTATTTCACCTTCAAGGGGTAAAAATTCAAAATCATTGTTATGATAAGCAAATTGCAGGCTGCTTTTTTACAAGCCTCGCCCGTTTTATTGAATAAGTCTACATACCTTTTGTAGTCGTCAATACTTTTCCTTTCCTCATCAAATAGATAAGCACAAACCAGGTACTCATGTCCAGCTTCAGCAGCATCATCAACCAACTTCTGCATGTTATTGCTCAACGTAACAGCTTGGGGTGCACCGGGGATGGATATCGTCACATGAGTACTCCTCAATTTCATGCCATGATTTTGAAGTAGCTTTGAAAAATCACTCGGTTTCATTCCGTAATAATGACCTTTTTGACCTGAAGCAGCTTCTATGTCCTTATACCCCAGTTTACTACTTTTGCAATAGTTCCCGGTACATCTTTTTCCAATTCATTTCTCAATGTATATAATTGAAGCCCAACGCTTTTATTATCGGCTGCCAGCAATGTTTTGGGTATACTACGCTGCCTACAGCAAGGGCACCTGAGATCTTTAAAAATGTTCTTCTGTCTGTCATGGTTTTTTAATTATTAATGTTGCCTCCATTTTTCATACCTTTTTTATATACATGTAAAAGTTATAGATATTAAAAATAGATGAAGGTTGGTCTTTAAATGCCTGAAAATATTTAACATTTCAATAAATTATATTATTAATGTTCTTATCTGATATGGTCAATTATTAAAAAACTAACTCTGTTTTATAAAATTATAATCCTGCAAATTTGTGCATCATGAAAAGTAAGATCTAATACTCATTTAAAATTAGTAGAACCAGATGAAAACAATTAAGATATTCCAGATAGATGCCTTTAGCGATAAATTATTTGGCGGAAATCCTGCTGCAATTTGCATTCTTGATGAATGGTTGGATGAAAAGGTAATGCAAGCAATTGGTGCGGAGAATAACCTTGCAGAGACCGCTTTTATAGTGGCCCGGCAAAAGGATTATGAAATAAGGTGGTTTACGCCAACTGTTGAAGTTGATTTGTGTGGTCATGCTACTTTGGCCGCTGCTTTTGTAATTTTTAATATGATGAATTATAACGGTAAGGAAATTTTATTTCATTCTAATTCTACTTTGACAAACTTAAAATAGTTTTAATTTGTAATATAAAGTACTTATTATGAGGCAATTAACTTGTTTATTTTCACAGAATAAGGTATATTTACGTATGTAAGCAAACAAGAAAACCCTTCGGGAAAAGTAAGGGAATTATCTTTAATCGAGCAAAGATTCATTAGTTTTTTTGCCAACAAGTCATTGATATTCAGGACCAAAACGGGCAAGTGCTATGATAAAGCGTTATATTACCTCAAAGCATTGTACACGACTGAAAAGTCTCATAGGAACATTGAAAAAATGACAGACGGTTATCCCAAAGAGGATTATTACAAGATCCAACATTTTATAAGTGAATCACCTTGGAGCGCGGCACAGGCCATGGCC
>JALZND010000095.1 GCA_030857845.1 Bacteroidota bacterium
CCTACTTTCACTATTATCTTTCTTTAGTTCTACATTGATCTTTTTTGCTGTAAACCTTTTAAAGTCCCTTATTATTCCTGCCAGATCTTTGTCTTTCTCTGACCTTACAATCATATGCAGATGATTGGTCATTACAACATAGGCGTGAATGCTCAATCCTTTTTCTTTTATACAAAACTTTAAGTTTTCTATCACTAATTCCTTGTACTTTTCCCTACTAAACAATTCTATCCATTCTACCAGCGTCATTGTTGTGAAATGCGGCACTTAATTTTCCGTAAACCTGTACTTGGTGCTCATATTTACTTTTCTACAAAACTTCACCGGACAGAGTCCTGCTATTCATTTTTAGCACAGGAGAACCTGCGCTAGTATGGTGAATGGTGAATGGTGAATTGTGAATGATTAATTGTGAATTGTGAATTGTGAATTGTGATTGTTGAATGTTGAATGTTGAATTATAAAATGTTGAATGATAAATGGTGAATTTTTATCGGTTGATTTTTTCTTAATGGTTAAAATGGAACTTCGGATTATTTTCAGTATTTCTATCGGCATCTCCATTTATGCTTTCAAACTCATCCTTTATCCTGTTTCTTTTAGCAATTCTAGACCTCCCGTTATCGCAAAGTCTTCCGCAGGGAGACTTATGATTTTTTATGAAAAGTAGGGTCTGTGACCCTGTAAAACTGCGACAAAACACTATAAAAAAGAAACCTCCAATTTCCCTTTTCCTCCTGCATAATCCGCAGGGAAATCGCCTTTATCAATTCAGTATTTTAGCTCTAAAATTATCATCCAAAGCTGCCCTATATCTTTTAGCTGGTTTAGACATTTTTTGGGGTGGTCTCCTTTTCTATCAGGACAAGCTTTTTAGCGGTTGCAGTTCCACTTCTTAATAATTGCTTTCTTAAGGCATTTAAGGCATTCTTCTCTGTTGCCAAATATTGATATAATTTAACGATCCTTATCGCAAACAAAAAAGACTTTAAAAGCAAAACATTTTCTTTTCTAGTATTCATGACTTATCATTCATGACTCATCAATTAAAAATCATTTATAGCTCGTCATTAGTCAAAACATTCTCAAAAAAAATCTTTGTTATTTTCATTTAAAATAAGATGTTTTTTATAACTTACCCATCCTAAGATGGTGAGTTGATCTATTAAATTTTATTATTTTTTTGCTGTGTTTAATAGAATCTGAAAGTTTGACTTACTAAATTTGATTTTTTAATTTTTAACTTTTTTATCTTGGTGCTGCTGCATTTAAGATTTACTGAAATAGATTATCAACCATTACATCTCTATTAACCGTGCCATATAAAGAAAAGGTAATTGAAAAAAAATACTACACAATTGGTGAAGTTGCAGAAATGTTTAATGTTGCCACATCTTTGATCAGATTTTGGGAGACAGAGTTTGAATCTATTAATCCAAAGAAAAACAGAAAAGGAAACCGTCAGTTCACCAAGGAAGATATAGAGAATGTAAGGATCATATACCACTTGGTGAAAGAAAAAGGCTATACCCTCCAGGGGGCCAAAGATATATTGAAAGATAACCCAAGCTCTGTAAAAGACAAACTTGAAGTAATAAATTCACTGCATAAAATCAAAGATTTCCTGCTGGAAATAAAAAAACAACTTCCTTAAATTGTAAGGATGGAAAATGAAAAATTATATCAGGTAGCACTTAATCTTGTTCCTGGTATTGGTGATATCAACTTCAAGCATCTCATAAGTTACTGTGGTTCTGCTGAGGCTGTTTTTAAAAGCAACAAGCACAAGCTGAGCAAAATACCAGGTATAGGGGAAAAAACCGCCAGTTCAATTCTAAACATGCCGATACTTTCTGAGGCGGAAAAAGAACTTAAAGAAGCTCAGAAACTTAACATCCAAATTCTTTTCTTTACTGACAAACAATACCCCTCCAGGCTCAAACATGTTTATGATTCGCCACCACTTTTATACTTTAAAGG
The DNA here is from genome assembly GCA_030857845.1 of Bacteroidota bacterium. Classification (GTDB taxonomy): domain Bacteria; phylum Bacteroidota; class Bacteroidia; order Cytophagales; family Cyclobacteriaceae; genus JALZND01. Next base: position 1,981 of record JALZND010000095.1, read on the forward strand.
AAACTGTGATTTAAATAATGTTAAAACAATAAGCATTGTAGGTACGCGGCAAGCCACAGATTATGGAAAAGATGTGGTTGGAGAAATTGTTTCTGGTTTAAAAAAGCACAATGTTTTAATTGTTAGTGGTTTGGCTTATGGAATAGATATTTTTGCACATCGCCAGGCAATAAAACATAGTTTGCCGACCGTAGGGGTTATGGCTTCAGGAATGGACATAATTTATCCTTCACTGCACCGGGATATAGCCATGCAAATGCTTGAAAATGGTGGGCTGCTTACTGAATTCAAGCTGGGCTCCAAACCAGATGCACATAATTTCCCTGCGAGGAACAGGATCATTGCCGGGATGTCTGATGCAACAATTGTGGTGGAAGCCGCAGTGAAAGGTGGAGCATTGATAACGGCCGATATAGCTTTTAGCTATAACAAGGAAGTGTTTGCTGTACCGGGAAATATCTTCAACAGTTCATCGCAGGGATGCAATTACTTGATTCAATCACTAAAGGCCAATATGCTTTTAAATGTGAAAGACCTTGAACTGGTTTTGGGCTGGAACGATACTGCATCTGGAAGCCGTAGCCCATCAAAACCAAAATACGAAACCGAAGAATTTTCCGTTGAGGAAAAGACTATTGTTGATCTATTGATCAATAACAATAAGGAGTTGACAATAGATGAAATAAGCTGGAAATCCCAGATCAACATCAGCAAAATTGCTTCCTTGCTGTTAAATTTAGAGTTCAAAGGGATCATCAAACCCCAACCGGGAAAAAAATTTAAACTTCTGTAATCTTAATATTTATGAGGAGTTTAAAAACTTTAAGTATAAACAAAATTGATGGGAAAAAATTTTTATCAGGAGTTGCAGGTGCCACAGGGGGCTTCCCAAAAAGATATAAAGCTTGCTTTCCGCAAACTTGCAAAAAAATACCATCCAGATAAAAATGAAGGAAACCCGCAGTATGAAGAAGAGTTTAAAAAAATAAATGAAGCATACCATACCCTTTCCGATGAAAATAAGAAAAGGATCTATGACATGTCATTGTTTATTCAGCAAAATCCTTCTGTAATCTTTAATCCAAATCCTGCTGCTACTGCCTCCCGCTATACCCGGCCAAGACCTTATCAATCTTATACTACAGCACCTCCAACTACATTTTCATTAAAAACATATATACAGGCTGCTGTTTTTATAGCTTTTATGGTGGTGGTTGTGGTGCTTTGCATTTCATTGCTGAACAGATATTCTTCTTATTATTACTATCAAGAAGCTATTAAAGATTATGGAAAAGGGAATTATGCTTCTGCGTTGAGCAATCTTACTTTTTCAATAAAAGATTTTGGCAATCAAAGCCCAAAAGCAAGTACACTGGCAGCAAAGATCCTGATATATAATGCGGAAGATTATAAAAGAGCAATCGACTTCCTGGACAATAGTATTAAAAATAATGAGCAAGATGAAAACCTTGCGGAAATATATTACCTGAAAGGATTGAGCCTAAAAAATCTGGGCATATTTGGTGAAGCTTATGAAAATTACAATAAATCTGTACATTATGACCAAAGGTATGATAGCAGCTATTATGAAATGGGTGAAATCAATACATTTGTTTTTCAGGATTACAATCAGGCTTTGTTCAACTTCAACAAATTATTGAGCATCAACAATCTGTTTTCAGATGCTTATCTGGGAAAAGGCATTTGCTATCAAAAATTGAACGAACATGGCCTTGCTGTTATGAGCTTTGAAAAATATATTTCATTCAACAGTTCAGAGGGAACTGCCTATTATTTAAAGGCCCTTTCAGAAATTGAACTGAACAATAAAAACTTAGCTTGCCAGGATTTATACCTTGCCTCAGAATTGGGCATAGCTGAAGCAAATGATTTAATTAATAAACACTGTAAGTAAACCTGGATTTATACTCTTAAAAATGAGGATTATGGAAATTGATTTTGGTTCTGATTATTTTATTTCAAGTCAACCGTTACAATAAAATATTACTATTTATTGACTAAAGTTTCGCCGTTTTGTCCCCTAACAATAGCCACGGGTTTAAACCCGTGGCTATTAAAATTTGACCCCGTGGGGGTCTGAGGCTCAAATTTTTAGAGTTCTGAAATGGAAAACTCAAATCCTACATTTAAAAACACTAAGGAGAATTAATTAACTCTCAAATTCGCTAACAACATTTCCTTAAATCTGGCATACATAAATTTTTCATCTTCTTTACCTCCCAGCTGATCTGCGTATCTTATCTTTATCAATTACGCAAAGAGCTATGTCCATTATGTCCATTATGTCCATCACCAAAGAATTGGCATCATGCTGGGTTAGTTCTTCTACAATCCCTTGGTTCAAGCTATTCAATATTTCTGGTGCAATTATGCAGTTTTGAACATTTACAGCCTTCTTTAACAGGTAATGTCCGGATATTGTCATGAAGGCCCCACTAACAACATCTTTGGGTTTATAAAGCACAAAGTATTCAGGCAGGTATGTTTTAATTAATTAGTCGGATGGGAGAATTGCGTTTAATTTATAAAGCATTTCTGGTTACATTTCTCCCGAATCACCTCGTAAGCTTTAAGGTCACCAAGCTCTCCCGCCTTACTAAGGTCAAGGCATCCACTTTCAATTTGACCATGTTCAATTTTAAGGATGCCTCTTAAATAATAGGCATCCACATTCTTTTTATTAATTTGTAATATTTTAGAACAATCATTTATAGCATCCTGATATGCTTCCAGCTGCTGTTTGGCCTGGCCTCTTTTATAATATGCTTCTATATGGTTTTCATTTAACAATATCACTGATGAATAATCAGAGATTGAACCGTAATAATCTTGTAGTACAAACTTTATATTCCCACGTTCAAAATATGCTTCTGCAAGGTCCGGTTTTAGTTCTATGGATTTATTATAATCTTTCATGGCACCATGTTTATCTTCAAACATCCTTTTGGTATTAGCCCTCATATAGTAAGCCTGATAGTGGCGGGGATCTTGTTCAATAGCTTTATTGAACGAAATCAAAGCTTCTTTAAAATCCCGGGATTCATAAAGTCTCATGCCCATCTCTGTCAAGTCATTGGCACTTTCCTGGGCATAAGTCGGAGAAGAAATAAAAAATAATATTAAAGCTTGGAAAAAGATTGTATAAGATATTTTCATGGCCATGTTATTATATGTTTTTCACCAAAGGTATAAGATCACAATTCTTATGTAATACTAAAAATAATTGTTGGAAACCGGTAAGTGTACTTGGAATGAAAACAACTCATGTAATATAACCTTAAAAAAATAGGCTTATTTAAGGAGGCTGCACCCGGCACGCCAATACTCCAAAATGGACTTTATTTAAAGTTTAAGTAGCACCTAATAGAATTATATAATTTCAATGATAGAGAAAATAAAAAGGGTCTATTTGTATGTGGAAAAAATAGATTTTGCTGTAGCAAGAGAATCTATTAGAACCTGATGGTCCAAATCCAAATCAATTCCTTTGCCTTCCAATACATGAATGATGGTTTCAGTGGGTGTATTTCCCACAAGTTTGTCATCTGCCATGGGGCATCCTCCATAGCCATTCATTGCCCCATCAAACCTGCGGCATCCGGCAAAAAATGCGGCTTCAACCTTATCGGCTGCTTTTTCTACTGTGGAATGCAGGTGAACTCCCAGCTCGATTCCCGGAAATCGAGAAGTTACATTTTGATATAATTGATATACCTGGGCAACGCTGGCTGTGCCCACAGTATCTGACAATGAAAAGATTTTAATTCCTGCTGTCATTAATTTTTCCACCCATTCAAAAACTTTTTCTTCATCGTAAGGGTCGCCATAAGGGTTGCCAAACCCCATGGAGAGGTAGCAAACCATGTCCATGCCATTAATCATGCAGATATTCTGAATGCTAAGTGCCGTATCAAATGCTTCTTTAATAGATTGATTGGTATTCCTTTTTTGGAAGGTTTCAGATAATGAAAATGGGTATCCGAGATAAGATATGTTTGGGAACAAAGAAGCTTCCCTGGCACCTCTTATGTTCCCTACAATGATGAGTATTTTTGTATATGTATCCTCAAAATTAAGGCCCTCTAGTACGGCTGCGGAATCTTGCATTTGTGGCACTGCTTTAGGGGAAACAAAGCTGCCACAATCCAAAGTATCAAAACCCACATTAAGCAATTGATTTATATATTCAATTTTTATTTTTGTAGGAATAAAAGTTGCTACTCCCTGCATGGCATCCCGTGGGCACTCAATAATTTTCATATTTAAGCGATTAGCTTTTAGCAGTTAGCAAATAGCTTAATGCTATTGCTACTCAGGTAAATTTGAAATAATGGTTAATTTTATAAATAACACTAATCTTTCTCTTATGTTCAGGAAGTTTTCATAACGGCTAGCCTTTATCTATAGCAATTGATTTTCAATTTTTATCCATTTAAGTATTTAACAGCTTGAAATTTTAAAGGTGTATTTAATTTTTAAGAATTGTAAATTAAAATAGTGCTTTCGCTATTTTATAAACAGATTCTGATTTCCCCATAGAGTAATAATGAAGGCATGGTACACCATATTCAATCAGGCCTTTCGACTGCTGTATGCCCCACTCTATGCCCACTTGTTTGGCTTCTTCATTATTTTTACATTTATCTATCGATTCTGCCAAAACTTCTGGAATGTCTATATGAAAAAGGCTTGGCAGGACATTGATTTGTTTTTTTGTAGTAATAGGTTTTAACCCTGGTATAATAGGAACATTAATGCCTTCCTCCCTACATTTTTTTACAAAATCAAAATATTTCTGATTGTCATAAAACATTTGCGTGACGATGTATTCGGCTCCCATGTCGATTTTCATCTTCAAATACTTGATATCAGATTTCAAATTTGGGGCTTCAAAATGTTTTTCAGGATAAGCGGCGACCCCAATGCAAAAATTTGTCGGATATGCATTTTGAAGGTCTTCATCCATATAAATCCCGTTGTTCATGTTGATAACCTGCTGCAGCAAGTCGCTCGCATAAGAATGGCCGTTTTTTTCAGGAACAAATGCCCCTTCTGACTTGATGGAATCGCCCCTTAAAACCAACACATTATCAATGCCCAAAAAGTTTAGGTCAATCAGTGCATTTTCAGTTTCTTCCCTAGTAAATCCTCCACAAATGATATGGGGAACAGCATCTACATTGTACCGGTTTTTAATTGCCGCACAGATGCCTACAGTTCCCGGCCGCTTTCGGGTAGCAATTTTCTCAAGCAGCCCATTGCCCCTGCTTTTGTACACATATTCTTGCCGATGATAGGTAACATCAATGAAGGGAGGCTTGAATTCCATTAATGGGTCAATGTGATCATATAAATTTTTGATATTTTCCCCTTTTAGCGGAGGCAAAACCTCGAAGGAAAATAAGGTACTTTTAGCGTTTTTTATATGCTCTGTTAATTTCATTTTTTAGCGATTAGCTTTTAGCGATTAGCTTTTTGCTTTTAGCGTTTAGCCGTAGGCATTTTACTTCTCGTTAAAGATGTACAATAATAAATTATAATTTTTGAGTAACTTTAAATTTTTAGCTATTAGCGATTAATTTTAGCTTTTGAAATTTGCTATTGCCTATAATTAAAAACTGTAAGTCTTGTACTGATTCCCGAACAACCTTAACTTCTGAACTATTACACTTTCCTTTTTTTTAGTAATTTAAATTTGGTGAAAGCCATCTTTCAAGTTCTTTAACAGGCATGTTCTTTCTTTCTGCAATATCGAGTACTTGATCTTTCAGGATTTTTCCAAGCCCAAAATATTTGGAATCAGGGTGTGTATAATAAAAACCACTTACTGATGATGCCGGGTACATAGCAAGGTTTTCTGTAAGGGTAATCCCTGCTTCTTCAGGCTTTATTAGCTGGAATAAAGTAATTTTCTCCGTATGGTCCGGGCAACCAGGATATCCTGGTGCAGGCCTTATCCCCTGGTATTTTTCCTGGATCAGTTCTTCGTTTTCAAATTTTTCATCAGGGGCATAACCCCAAAATTCTTGCCTTACCCTTTTATGTAAAAGTTCGGTAAAAGCCTCTGCCAACCTATCGGCAATGGCTTTGATCATGATAATATTATAATCGTCATGGTCTTTCTGGAACTTATCAATGAGGCTCTCTATGCCTATGCCCGCTGTTACTGCAAAGCCTCCAATATAATCTTTTACACCAGATTCTATTGGTGCCATAAAATCTGCAAAAGAAAGGTTTGGGATACCAGAAGCTTTTTGCCCCTGCTGCCTTAGGGTATGAAATCGCGTGAGCTCTTTCTTTCGGCTATCATCAGTATATACCACAATGGTATCATCTTCAAGTGTGTTGGCAGGGTAAAAACCCAAAACAGCACGTGCTTCCAACGATTTATTTTCAATCACTTCTTTTAACAATTGCCGGGCATCATCAAAAAGTTTCCTTGCCTCAACACCAATTTTTGGGTCGTCCAACAGCTTGGGGTACCTCCCTTTCATTTCCCAGGTCTGAAAAAAAGGTGTCCAATCTATGTACTCAGCTATTTCTTCTAATGGATACTGGGTGATTATCTTTCTACCTAATAATTTAGGTGTTGCAATACTGTAATTGCCCCAATCGATCTTGTGTTTATTTTCCCTTGCTGCACGTATGGAAATATATTTCTTGTCTTTGTTTCGGTTTAAGTGGTCTGTCCGTAGTTTTTCATATTCCGCTCTGATATCAGCAAAAAAATTTTCTTTATTTTCACCTAATAAACTCCCTGTTACGGGTACACTTCTTGAAGCATCCAGTACGTGCACCGCTGGTCCGGAATAATGCGGCGCAATTTTTACTGCAGTATGTATCCTTGAAGTAGTTGCACCACCAATCAATAATGGAAGCTTAAAACCTAGCCTTTCCATTTCACTTGCCACATATACCATTTCATCTAAAGATGGCGTAATCAATCCACTTAATCCTATTATGTCCACACCTTCTTTTATGGCTATATCCAGGATTTTTTCCGCAGGCACCATTACCCCTAGGTCTATCACTTCATAATTATTGCATGCCAGGACTACTCCTACTATATTTTTTCCAATATCATGCACATCCCCTTTCACGGTTGCCATCAATACCTTTCCGGCATTTTTTTGGGTATTGCCACTTTTCTTTTTTTCCTCTTCCATAAATGGCAACAGGTAAGCTACGGCCTTTTTCATAACCCGTGCACTTTTAACCACTTGTGGCAAAAACATTTTTCCTGCCCCGAAAAGGTCGCCCACTATATTCATGCCTGTCATGAGGGGCCCTTCTATAATTTGAAGGCCAGTATCGTACTTTTGCCTTGCTTCCTCTACGTCAGGGTCTATATATTCCACAATTCCTTTTACCAAAGCATGTGAAAGCCTTGTTTCAACAGGTTCCAGCCTCCATGCTTCATCCCTTACTAATTCCTTGCCTTTTGATTTGACTTTTTCAGCATAATCTACCAGCCTTTCAGTGGCATCTGGCCTTCTGTTAAGCAATACATCTTCTACCATGTCCAAAAGGTCTTTGGGGATATCAGCGTATACTTCAATCATTCCGGCATTTACAATGCCCATATCAAGTCCTGCACGGATGGCGTGGTACAAAAACGCCGAGTGCATCGCCTCCCTTACCAGATTATTTCCCCTGAAAGAAAAAGATATATTGCTAACTCCTCCGCTCACTTTGGCACCAGGAAGGTTTTCCTTGATCCATTTTGTGGCCCGGATATAATCAACTGCATAATTGTTATGTTCTTCAATACCAGTGGCAACCGTCAATATGTTTGGGTCAAAGATTATATCTACCGGATTAAATTTTACTTTATTCACCAGAATATCATATGCTCTTTTGCAAATCTGGATCCTTCTTTCATATGAATCTGCCTGGCCTTGCTCATCGAAAGCCATTACCACACATGCTGCGCCATACCTTCTTACCTTATTGGCAAGCTCGATAAATTTTTCTTCGCCCTCTTTTAAGCTTATTGAGTTTACAATTGACTTGCCCTGTACACACTTTAGACCTGCTTCAATAACAGTCCATTTTGAGGAGTCTATCATTATAGGAAGCTTGGCAATATCTGGTTCGGAAGCAATAAGGTTCAGGAATTTAGTCATGGCTTCTTCCGAATCGAGCATTCCTTCATCCATGTTCACATCTATAACCTGTGCGCCACCTTCTACCTGGCTCCTGGCTACTTCCAGAGCGTCTTCATATTTATTTTCTTTGATCAACCTTGCAAAAGCTTTAGATCCCGTCACATTGGTCCTTTCGCCCACATTTATAAAATTACTTTCCTTGTAGACTGTTAAAGGTTCCAACCCACTGTACC
>JALZND010000438.1 GCA_030857845.1 Bacteroidota bacterium
ATATAGTCCTAGTGCCTTTCTCATTGCCAGAAGGCCTTGTTCAGGGCGTACTTTTGCTTTAGGGTCATTGTCATATTTTGGATGACCGATAGCACCAAATAAAATTGCATCAGATGATAAGCACCTTTGCAATGTCTCCTCAGGAAATGGATTTCCAGTTTCGACAATTGCTACTGCACCAATAAGTGCTTCCTGAAAATTAAATTTATGCCCGTAAGCAGCTCCTACAGAATTTACTACCTTAACGGCCTGAGCAGCAACCTCCGGGCCAATACCATCACCGCCTAATAAGGCTATGTTTTTTATCATCTTAAAAAAAATTAAATTTTCCTGGGCACTTTAATGAGCGCAAAATTCGGATGTAAAGAAATAAAGAAAAAAGTATGTGGGGAAATTTTTAAAAAGAAATTATTAAAATGAAGCAGGATTCATCTTGTACAACTTATAAAGGAGGCACTTTTAAGGTAAAGAAATCTTAATTTTGCAATGATTCTGTTTTGTAATATGTCATTCCATTTCGAATACTCAATTGATTGATAATTACCCTGATAGTAATCTTGGAAAAATATCTTCAAAAATTAAACATCAAGTAAATTGCCATATCTTTCGTTGAACCCAACAATGCCTTGAAGCCCACCGGTATGTAAGGCAATAATGGTTGAGCCAGCTACAATATGCCTTTTCTGGATCATATCATAAATGCCATACATCATTTTACCCGTATAGACTGGATCTAGTGGGATATTGAATTTCTTTTTAAAGCCATTTATGAAATCAATTAATTCCTGAGTATGCTTGGCATACCCTCCAAAATTATAGTCTTCATTTATATCCCAATTTTCAAAGGAAGTTTCAGCAATAAAACCGGAAATATCTTTTTTCAAGCCATTTCCGGCACCCTTTAAAGCTGAAAAACCAATAAGCTTTCCCGCGCCTTCCTGGGCTGAAATTAGCCCTGCCAAAGTACTTCCTGTGCCACAGCTGGTACAAAGGTAATCATAATGGATCCCGATATCTTCAACAATTTCCATGCAGCCTTTCACACCAAGGCTATTACACCCGCCTTCGGGGATTAAGTAAAAATCACCATACTTATTTGCCAGCTCTTTTTGAAGATGGTAAGTGCTCCTTAACTGAAATACCTCACGGGAAACAAAATGTAGAACCATCCCTTTTTGTGCTGAAAATGTCAAAGTATGGTTTAATGAAGTTGCTTCTTCACCTCTAATAACCCCAATAGTTTTAAAGCCAAGTTCTGCACCAGCAGCCGCTACTGCAAATATATGGTTAGAATAGGCGCCACCAAAGGTTAGCAAAGTATGGTGGCCCCGCTTCCTTGCTTCCATCAGGTTGTATTTAAGCTTTCGCCATTTGTTTCCACTTACCTCAGGATGCAACTTATCTTCACGTTTCAAGTATAATTTTACCGAAAAATGGTCTAGAAGTTCATCATGGATTTCCTGTAAGGGTGCTTCACCTATATTAAAATACATCTTTTTATTTTTAGTGTATTATAATAAAAGCTTATCATTTAAAAATAGTTTTATTGATGTTTCTAAATTTTGTTTATTAGGACATTGATAATTAATTATAAAAAAAATAATCCCTGTAAAAAAATATTGTACTGTACATTTAAAATATGTATCAAAATAGCAAACTGGGCCACAGATAAGGGATCATTTGCCTATATTTGTTAAAAGAAATGATTATGCAACAACAATCAGGGAATTTTGAAGAAGAAGGGGATGAACTGTTCGAACATTATAGGATTGTTGCCGATCCAGGACAGGCGTTGTTAAGGATCGATAAATTCCTCATGGACCGCCTTCCCAACGTGAGCAGGAACAAAGTACAGGATGCTATCAAAAATGAATTTGTTCTGGTAAACGAGGAAGTAGTTAAGGCAAATTACCGGATCAGGCCAGGTGATTTTATTACCATATCCATGCCTGAGCCTCCACGTGATACAGATGTTGTTCCTGAAAATATTCCTCTGAATATAGTATATGAAGACGACGCCCTCCTGGTGGTAAATAAACCTGCAGGAATGGTAGTGCATCCTGCCTATAACAATTGGAGTGGAACTTTGGTAAATGCTCTGGCCTATCATTTCCAGAATTTGCCGACCATGCAAAACAATGAGGGAAGACCGGGCCTTGTTCATAGGATAGATAAAGATACTTCAGGTCTTTTGGTTATAGCCAAAACCGAGAAAGCCATGACTGAGCTTGCAAGGCAATTTTTTAATCATAGTATCGAAAGGACTTATTTGGCTTTGGTATGGGGAGAACCTCAGCCTGACCAAGGTACCATAAATGTAAATGTAGGCAGGAGCTTAAAAGACAGGAGGATCACGGCAGCTTTTCCTGAAGGGGATTTTGGAAGGAATGCCATTACGCATTATAAAGTTTTAAAAACTTTAAGGTATGTTTCATTGATTCAGTGCAACCTCGAAACAGGGCGAACCCATCAGATCCGGGCGCATATGAAATATTTGGGCCATCCGCTTTTTAATGACGCCACCTATGGAGGGGAAAAAATCATTAAAGGAACAGTTTTTTCAAAATATAAGGCTTTTGTAGAAAATTGCTTCAAAATAATACCCAGACAAGCATTGCATGCTAAATCTTTGGGTTTTGTACACCCTACCACTAAAGAATTTGTACAATTTGATTCTGAGTTACCTCAAGACTTCGTAGAAGTGCTTGAGAAATGGGAAAATTATGTGCAATATGTAAATGAATAGTCTTGTGAACCTATAGGAATGTACATATTATTATTTTATATGACATCTTTCCCAATGTTGACTTTTTTTGGTAATTGAGTCCTATTATTAACTTTGTCGCGCCACAGCAGGTAATAACAAAAGCCTTTCAAAAACATGGAAAAATTAAATATTGGGATCATAAGAGAAGGAAAAACCCCGATGGATAAACGGGTGCCAATATTACCTGCTCAAGCGAGTTTGATCAAGGAGAAATATCCACAGATTGAAATATTTTGCCAGAGGAGTGATATCAGGTGCGCAAAAGATAGTGAATATGAGGCTGCCGGGATTCCTGTAGTGGACGATATTGCCCATTGTGATACTCTGTTTGGTGTTAAAGAAGTGCCAATAAACCATCTAATAGATAGAAAGACTTATTTTTTCTTTTCCCATACCATAAAAAAGCAGCCATACAACCTTAATTTGTTGCGTGAAATCATCAAAAAGAAAATCAGGCTGATTGATTATGAAACACTCACAGACCAAAAAAACAACAGGATAATAGCCTTTGGCAGGTTTGCCGGAATTGTAGGTGCTTATAATGGCCTGCTTACATTTGGGAAGAAAT
>JALZND010000439.1 GCA_030857845.1 Bacteroidota bacterium
ATATAAAAATTGTTATTGGCTATAATACATTAAAATTAAATTTTGAAAATAAAAATGACAATATTTATTAAAGGCGATCCGGATGATATATGTTTAAATCATGTAAACTTTAAAAAAATCAAATCCCATATTGTTTATTACAATCCCATAGCTGTATTTGAGGATTTTCATTAAAAGCCATTAGTAACTAAAATATATTGCAATTCTATAAACTTTAAATAGCTGATTTGCCTAATTTTGCAGGATGAATTATTTATCGGCAGAATCAATCAGTAAAAGCTTCAATGAAAAGCTTTTATTTAAAAATATAACATTTGGCATCAGCCAGGGAGAAAAAGTTGCCTTGGTTGGGATCAATGGATCAGGAAAAAGCACTTTATTAAAAATTATCCTTAAGGAAGAAAAACAAGATGAAGGGGTAGTATCCTTCAAAAAAGATATTAAAGTTTCCAGCCTGGGGCAAAACCCTGTTTTTAATGAAGAAGAAACTGTTATGGATTCCATTTTCAATACAGAAAATGAACTCCTCACCACTATAAGGGACTATGAATATCACCTGCATCACTCTGCCACCGAAACAAGGTCGCAAGAATTGCTTCCCGACCTAATTGAAAGAATGGATGCCCTACAGGCTTGGGATTTTGAAAGCCAGATACAGCAGATATTAGGAAAGCTGGGCTTGTACGATCTCGACAAAAAAATTAAACATTTATCGGGTGGTCAAAAGAAGCGGGTAGCTCTTGCAAAAGCCCTGATAGACAAACCCGATCTGTTGATCCTGGATGAGCCAACAAACCATTTAGACCTTGAAACTATAGAATGGCTGGAAAACTTCCTGGCGGGCCAGCAACTAACACTGTTATTGGTAACACACGATAGATACTTCCTTGAAAAGGTTACGAATGTAATTCTGGAACTAGATGGCGGTGCATTGCATAAGTATAAAGGTAATTATACATATTATCTTGAAAAGAAAGCCGAAAGGGAAGAAAGGGAAGCAACGGAAGTAGAAAAAGCAAAAAATCTGCTTCGAAAGGAGCAGGAATGGATGCGAAGGCAACCTCGTGCCAGGGGCACAAAAGCAAAATACAGGATCGATGCTTTTTACGACCTCAAAGATAAAGCTTCTAAAAACCTTTCGAAGCCGGAGATGGAACTGAGCGTGCAGACGCAAAGGCAAGGCGGTAAAATTCTGGAGGTGGACCACATTTCCAAATCATATGACGGTAAAAAAATTATTGATGATTATTCTTATGTATTTAAAAAAGGCGATAGGATAGGCATCATAGGGCCTAATGGAATTGGAAAATCTACCTATCTAAACATTTTATCTGGAAGGAACAAACCTGACTCCGGCACAGTAGACCCCGGAAGTACCACCCAGTTTGGCTACTATACCCAAATGGAGCTTGATTTCAAGGAGTCGCAGCGGGTTATAGATATTGTGAAGGAAATAGCAGAAGTAGTAAAAATGGGCGATGGCAGGGAAATAACCGCTTCACAGTTTTTGCTGCATTTTCAATTTCCTCCACAAAGACAGTATGACATGGTCTCCAAATTGAGCGGTGGAGAAAAACGAAGGCTGCAGTTATTAAGGGTGTTGATAAAGAACCCTAACTTCCTGATACTTGATGAGCCCACCAATGATTTGGACATCATGACACTAAACATCCTTGAAGAGTTTCTTTTAAACTTTAAAGGCTGCCTCTTGCTGGTTTCCCACGACAGGTACTTTATGGACCAGCTGGTAGACCATATTTTTATTTTTGAAGGAGAAGGTCAAATAAAAGATTTTCCTGGAAATTACTCTGGTTACCGATTGTTTAAAAGTGAATTTGATAAAGAAAATGAAAAACCTGTTTCTAAGCCAAAAGAACTAAAAACAGCATCAACAAATAAAAAAGATGATAAGCGAAAACTTTCTTTTAACGAAAAGAAAGAATATGAAAAGCTGGAAAAAGAAATTGCTGCCCTGGAAGTAAAAAAAGAACAAATAATCGTAAAGCTAAATATGGGAAGCCAGGACCATCAGGAACTGGCCAAATGGGCAAAAAATATTAAAAGTATTGATGAAGAAATAGAAGCAAAATCCAGCAGGTGGTTGGAGCTCGGCGAATTTTTTGACAATTAGAACAAACTGTCAATATCATGCACAAATATAAAAAGTAGAAGATGATCAACCTTTTTGGTTAATTTTAGTAAAAGCATCAAATTCTGTTCTCATCAATAGCGTATATATTAAATAATAACCATCATGCCAAAGAATGATTTAGCATTCGATAAAACCAATTTTTTAGCATCTAATTATAATCATGCGTCTATTTCAAGGCAATTTATCAATTAGCCAACCAACTGGCAGAAGAAGGATACCATGTTATTTTTCTTACGCAGGCAAGGTTCAAAAAAAATGACATAAAGGAGGAGCATCCAAAAGTTAATTTTACAGAATGGCCAATAGCAGACCTACAAAGCTTAAAGACTTTATATTTTATTTGAAGCTATTAAAAAAAAATAAATCTGTACTTACCATTTCAAACTTTTGATCAACAAATATCATAATATTACTGGGATGGCTAACCAGGGTGCCCATACGAATTACTTGGTACCATACTATTTTTAATTCACAACCAAAACCCTCTAATTTTATTCAGGTAATTTTTTCAAAAATTCAAGTGCTTAGGAAAAGTATTATATATGCACTTGCAACACAGATTGTCCCTGTTTCCTATGCTGCCCTTGACGATCTTCTTACCTATTATATAGTCAATAAATTAAAATGTAAGGTGGTCCTTAATTCCTTGGAAGCACCGAAGACTTCATTCAATGGCTATAGTAAGAAAATAACCTGCCTTGGAAGATTGTTGCTCAATAAAAGCCAGGATGTTTTCATAAAAGCTGCTGATATTGGAGCAACCTGATCGAACCTACCTTAAGATAATGTATTCCCTACTCAACCCAATCCCACTGTAGTGGCACCATATCCAAACTTCTCTTTCTTGGCATCTTTAAAAAACTTAATACCCGGTAATTTGCTCAATTTTTTATGAATTGCATTTTTTAGCACTCCATTGCCCGATCCGTGAATAAATGTTATTTCGTCCATTCCTGAAGCAATTGCCTGGTCAAGGAGCTTCTCAAATGTGGAGATTTGCAGTTGGAGTATTTCTCCATTGCTCATATTGCCATGGTTGCCAACAAGCATTTCAATATGCAAATCCACCTCTGAAGGGGGTTTGGCAAAAATATTTCCCCTACCTTTTCCTTCCTGGTTTAGGTCGGTATTTTCAAACATTTGTTCTTTTAACAATTGAGGGCCTATAGGTTTGG
>JALZND010000096.1 GCA_030857845.1 Bacteroidota bacterium
AATTTTACTAACTTTAATACAGCACTTGCTACTACACGTGCCAAAGAAGTAGGAATGAGAAAAGTATTGGGTGCAGTAAAACGCCAATTGATTGAGCAGTTTTTTGGCGAAGCGCTCATCACCAGTTTAATTTCCTTAATAATTGCAATTGTACTGATAGTTTTGGTGATGCCAGCATTCAATGAATTTGCTGGGAAGTCAATTTATCTGAATGAAGCATTAACTCCTCAATTCATTGGTGCCTTATTTGTACTTATGTTATTGATTGGTTTTTGTGCAGGTTCCTACCCAGCTCTCTTTTTAGCGCAGTTAAAGCCAATTAGTTCTTTAAAAAGCTCGGGTGGCCCACGCACTTCCGATTCTCTTGTGCGGAAAGGATTGATTGTATTTCAATTTATGGTATCTACATTCTTTCTAGCGGGCATGATTGTGGTGCTGCTTCAGCTTAACTACCTACAGAGTAAAGACCTTGGCTTTGACAAAGAACAAATTATTGTTTTGGATGGAGATGGTTTTCCGCAAATGCAGACAGAACTTCGCGGCATCGCTGGTGTAGAACAAGTATCCGGTGTTCCTCAAGTCCTTCCTGCGCTTCTTCCGATGAGTCCTTTTCGGGCAGACGGAATTATTACCGACTCTACAAGCCAAATGACCCATTACGGTGTGACACCTGGCTTTTTTGAAACCATGGGAATCAAGTTGATCGTGGGAAGGAGCTTTGCAGAGAATTCTCAAAAAGATGAACAGGAGGCATTCGTACTAAATGAATCTGCAGCACGAAAACTTGGATGGAACCCGTATGAAGCTCTTGGAAAACCTTTTTCTATGTATGTACCTCCTATCAACGGCGGTACGGAGGCGTGGCGAAAAGGCTACATCACGGGCATTGTTGAAGACTTTCACCATGAAGCCCTTTACAAGAAGGTCGAGCCAATCGTGTTGTATCCAAGTTACGACATGAACCTAACACTGGTGCGGATTCAAGTAAGCCCTGCAGTGATTTCTTCCATTCAGAAAGTTTGGGAAAAGGTTAATCCGAATGCTCCGTTCAATTATTACTTTCTTGATGACCGTATCAGTCAACAATATGAGGCGGAGTTCAAGCTGGGCACACTCATGAAGGCTGCTACTTTTCTTGCTATTATTATTGCCTGCCTCGGGCTGTTAGGGCTGGTTTCTTTTTCAGCAAATCAACGAACTAAGGAGATTGGAATCCGCAAAGTATTGGGAGCATCCAGTGCTCAGGTCATTGCCTTGATTTCGGGTGATTTCATCAAATTGGTAGGGTTGGCAGCTATTCTATCCCTACCAATAGCTTACTATGTATTGAATGAGTGGCTAAATAATTTTGCTTATCACATAAATCTTTCATGGATCATCTTCGCCTGTGCAGGGCTGTTCACACTTTTAGTGGCAATGTTGGCAGTGATACTTCAATCATTAAAAGCTGCGGTGACGAAGCCTACAGAATCTTTGCGCTCAGAATAATCAGAGGTTTTCAATCACCAATTATTTAAGATTCTTTAGATGATACTTGCCTTGAGTTGTCAATATACATGCAGCTCAGTTCCGTGTAATTTTATCGGTTATACTGAAGATGGAGTAATTAAGAAGGTTCAACCTTCGTTGTTTTAAGTCTTCCGCAGGTAGACTTTGAACTCTTAATGAAAAGCAGGGTCTGAGACCCGAGAAGTCAAGGTAAAACCAATGATATGTAAGAAACAATAGCAAAAGTCTTAGAGTTGATGTTGGTCTAAAAACATCCACAGCTCCCCTTTCTGCTTGAAGTTTAGCGGAGCGTAACTTCGATCTTAAAATATTTCAAGCTTTTAGCTTGTGTAATCCATACATCTAATATTCTATTTTACAATCCCAGCGACTTTAAAAATGCCTTTTCATTAGGCTCCCTTTCAAGGAAATTTTTTACCAGCTGTAGTTCATCATCTGTACCTCCTCTTGCAAGTACTTCATCCCTGTATTTTTTGCCGGTTTTTTGGTCCATAACTCCATTTTTCTCAAATACAGAAAACATATCTTCAGCGTAAACTTTAGACCATAGGTAGCCATAATATCCTGCTCCGTAACCATCAAGATGACCAAAAGCAGCTTGCATATTTGTTCCTTCAAGGTAAGGGTAAAGGGTAACTTTATTTTGAAGTTCTTTTACAATAGCAGTTGTCGGAACATCTCCAGTAGGGTCATACCTGTCATGGAGAGTCATGTCAAGCATTCCATAAAAAATCTGTTGGGAAGCTGCCAAACCAGTGCCTACATTCCTTGCCGCTAGCATTTTATTGAACATTTCTTTAGGAAGCACCTCACCAGTTTTGTAGTGTTTGGAAAATAGTTTCAAAGCATCATAATTCCAGGCCCAATTTTCAAAAATCTGAGAGGGCGCTTCCACAAAATCACGTGCCACGGACGTTCCTGAAAAAGAGGAAAGCTCGGCGGTGGTAAGTAAGTTATGTAATACGTGCCCAAATTCATGAAAAAAAGTAATTACTTCAGAATGTGGCATCAAGGCAGGTTTATCTTTTTCAGGCCTGGGGAAATTACAAACTAAGCTTGCTGTAGGCAATTGATATTCTTTTTCAGAAAGTTTTCCTTGCACAAGGGTAAAGCAGGCAGCATGGTTGTACTTGTTGGGGCGCGGATGGAGGTCCAGGTAAAAGCGGCCTATAAGTTTTCCATTTTGTTTCACTTCATAAAGGCTTACATCCTCATGCCATGCCTGGCTGTTACTTACCTTTTCATATTGTAGGTCAAAAAGGTGCTGGGTAATCTGGAATAATCCATCAAGCACATTATTCAATTCAAAATATTCTTTAAGTTTTGCATCGTCCAGCTGGTACTTGTTCACCAGCAGCAAGTTATTATAAAATGAAGCTTCCCAGGGTTGAATTACTTTTACTTTCGCATCATTAATATGTGTTTTTTTAACATCGAGGAGTTCATCATAATCCTTTTTTGCCTTTTGCTTTACTTTTTCAACAAGGTTATCTTCAAATGCCCAGATAGTTTCAGGTTTTTTGGCCATCCTTGTCTCCACCTGATATGCTGCAAAAGATTTATAGCCCAACAAAGTGGCCATTTCTTTACGTGCTTTTAAAAGATTTTGCAATACCTCCAGGTTTTTATCGGCTGCCCGGGTGTTGTACTTTTTATAAAGTTCTTTCCTTGCAGAGTCTGATTCTGAATATTTCATGAACGGCATATAGTCAGGATAGGCCATTGTTATTTTATAAGTCCCGTCATCCTGCTTGCGTGGGTTTTTGTAATCATCAGGCAAGCCAGATAAGTGTTTTTCAGAAAGGATAAGATAATTTTGATCAGCAGAAATATTTTTATTGAATTCAATGCCAATGTCTGATATACGGTTTTGGATGGTTTCAAGCTCATCTCGTTTTTCTTTTGAAAGGGCAAAGCCATTCCTTTCAAAATCCCTCAAGGTTTCTGCAAGGAATTTTTTCTTTTCGCCAGTCAGGCTTTTAGCTTCTTTGGTTTCAGAATATTCTTTTACAGCTTTATAAAGCTTTTCATCCAGGCTTATCTCGTTGCCAAATTTGCTCAGAACTGCTATATTGTTTAAGGATTCTGTCCTGATCAGGGAGTCGGCATGAACGTTCCCTAAAAGATAAACCGGTGAGGAGACCCGGGAAAATTCGTTGTACAAATTGTCAATAGCAAGCATGGTGTTGTTGAAGGTCCTTGCCTTTGGCTTCACATTATAAATTTTTTGCAATGCTTTTTTTGAATCACTTACTATTCTATCTGAAGCTTCTTTTATATTTTCAGCGGTGACTTTTTGGAAGTTTACAGGCTTGTTTAGTTCACGAAAAAAAGGATTTTCCGGAGTTTGTCCTTGTGCAAAAAAGGAAGAAATTATCAGGAATTGAAATATGGATATAAATATTACCCATTTAGATGATGTAGCAAATATTTTCATGGTTAATTAAGTTTCAGGCAAATTACAGTAGTTTAACAAGGTATTTCTTTAATGATTTTTAAATATAATTAATATTTTTAATGCAACCGTGTGAATTCAAAAATAAAACATATCTAAAAAGGCCTGAATTTATTTATAAGAATTTGTGCTCAGGATGGAAACATTTCCTGATATTAGATTCTGTACATCAACTGGATTTTAATATCACTCCTTTTATTACCTTCAATTTCTTCAAGGCCTGAACCTATCAAAAACCTGTCATGGAATATTGTCCTTGAATACCTGCACCATACCTGCAAATGAGAATTTGCTTTGTATTGGACCATTATATAAGTTCTGGTGCCTAATCCATTGTATGCAGGAATTGAAAAGGCATAAAGAACATCTTTTTCATAAACATATTGCCTGTTTTGAAAATCGTCAGTATCAAACAGTGCAACACGGCTGCTAATAGTGAACTTTTTATAATGGATGTTTACATCCTGTACCATTGCCAATCCACTAGTAGTGGTATTTTTCAAACTATAAGTGCTGGCCTGCAACCGTGACCTAAAGTGAAATATTGGCGTGGCAGTATAGTCCAGGTTAACAATAAAATTTCTACGAGCACCTTGATGTACTTCGTTTAGATTTATTCCTGCCACGTTTATACCTCTTGATTTTTCCCTGAATTGTAGATAAAGAAGTATCTTTTTAGATGGGCTGTAATTGAGCCGCATAAGATATTCATAGCCATCAGAAGGTGCATCAATCCTGAATTTTAACCATGGAAAATAAAATTGATCATAAAATGCAGTAAAAGCAACTTTAGGGAAAGGGAATATTTTAATGCCCATATAGGCTCCTCGTTCATTTATGTTCCTGGTATTTTCGCCGAAAGCCCTGCCGTAAAATGAATGGAAATTACGGTCAAAATGCCTCATCAACATCGACACTTCAACTTTCGGTGTTAGACTGCTCACAAAGCCGGAAATAAATCCTTTGCCACCACTTTTAGATACAGCACCCTCACCGAAAAAATTAAAGTTTTGCCAATTATAACTGTAGTTCAAACCATAGTTATAGTTGCTGTTTCCTTGAAATTCAAATTGATTATAATTTCTTGAGGGTCTTTGTAATCTGACATCGTATTGTGTAGCAATTATTGTTGCCCCTGCTTCGAATTTCCTGTCACTGCTGCGATATTGAACGTTTCCTCCTGTTACCTGTTCATTAATTTGGTTTTTTGTGGCGATTTCCCTTGGCGTCCGATGTAGCCCCGATACATAAATTGAAGATGCTTGAAGTTCCTGTTGTTCAACCAAACTATCCAATTGTTGTACATTTCCATCTTGTTGTTTGTTGGAATAAAAGCTTGTAATAAAAAATTTTCCCATTTCATAAGTAGCTGCTGCACCCCTAAAAAATCCAGATTCAACAACTGAGGTATAAGGTCTGATTCCCAATGTTGACCTTCTTACTGTATTGACGGTTTCTGATCCTTTTCCAACAACAAACCCAGCCCCCAATAAAAGAGATTGACCTATTTGTAGCTGGAAATCACCCAAGGCAAGACTTTTCAACCTTCCTTTTTGCTGCACCAAAAAATGAAAAGAATAAAAATCCATTCCATATGCTTTATTGGCACGATCAAAATAAAACCTTTCCCCGGCATCTTTTTCCATTGTAAATCCAAGGCTAAAATCTTTTGAATGGCTTACCCTAAAACGGGAGTATATTTTATGCGGTCCACCCAAATACCTGCTTCTTGCGGTTCCGGCTTCATTTGTATCAGCAATGTTATATCCCCTTTTTTCTTCCAAAGTCCTGTCATAGCGGACTATGAGCATATTATTTTTCTCGTTCAAAATTCTTTGTAAAAGGGGTTTTGGATCATATTGTAAACCAGGATCCCTAATTGTTACAAAGGGCATCAGTTTATAAATAATTGGCAGGTCAAAGCCAGGTATAGCCTGCAGCTCATAAATACTTATAAGTGTGCCATTTTCTTCCATATAGCTGAAAAAGGAAGAGATTTGAGCTTCAGATAATATAAAAAGCGATTGGAGCTCATTTTTGGTAATTTTATTTAAGTTCAGAGGATTTTGATAAAGTAGGAAAAATGATTCATAAAGCTCCTCATAATTCAAATCTTCATCAGGCACGGCAAAAAGTTCTTCCAAATAAATATTTAGATTAAAATCCTTGCGCGGAAATTCCTGACAGAAAGCATGCAATGCCATAAAAGCAAGCGTCATGGTGATGATAAATTTTATCGCCATTGATGTTGGGTTTACATGCTGAAGTTTTCAATGAGGTCCAGCATCATTTTTTTTTGCTAAAAATTTATAAGTTAAAGAGGCTTGATGGCTGAAGCCAAGCTGAAAGTTATTGCTTAAAGTATAATCAATCTGAAACCGCCCCGGCCAGAAGCCAATTCCATGAAAACCTTGCTTGTCTCTTAATGTGAAACCTGACCTTAGGAAAAATTTAGGCACGATCTCATATTCTGCACCTGTCTTGTACCTGGCTTTGTAAAATACATCTTTTTCCGCCTCCAAGTTGATCATGAGTTTGCTTATAGGCCTATAAGATAGTCCGGCTTTAATGATGGTGGCAATATATTCCTGCCCCGGATCCTGTAATTTTGCTTGTGATATATTAAATATATGAGCACCAAATACAAGCTCGGGGATGATTTCTGCTATGCCGCCAAATTCTACTACAATGGCACCTTTAGTGCCGAATCCTTCTATGAAATATTGAATATAATTTATTTGGCCGCCCAGGCTTACCATACCTAGGTTATTGGCATAACCAAGGCCAATTTTATGTTCGTTGTAATACTCGTCGCCAAATTTGTAAATATTGAGGGTAGTTTTCCCCCATTTTTTAGGAAGTATGACACCGGCACTTATTATGTTGAATGAAGAAACACCATAACGGTTTTCAAATGCTAGGGCAGTTGTTAAAGATTCTATTTTTGCAATGCCACTGATGTTGTTAAACATGGCAAAGGCATCATGTATTGTAACAGAAGCATTGCCCAAAGCAGCAGAACGAGCACCAAAGCTGAAGTTGCCATTTTGGGAATGGCTTATAATTGGAAGCAGATAAAGATAAAAAAAAACAAAAAAAATTTCATTTTGCATTCTACAAAATAAAGAACAATTATAAAAGTAAAATACTAAATATTAGAAGAAAAATTGTATTTTATTATTATAGATTATATGATATTTATAACTTTAATAAAAAGTTATAAAACATGTATATTTTAAAAACAACTTACATGAATGGATGGAAATTTTTTGATGTTACGAACTGAAAATTTGATATTATATACCTTAAAATCATATATTTAAAAAAACAATATTAATGAAGAAACTATTCCTCCTTTTAGGTTTATTAATTTATAGTTTATTAACTTCCATTCCTGGATTTTCCCAATTCAGCGCTAGTGAAGCAAAGAATAATTACAAAAATTCAAAGGCAAGCGAAAGAGGGCTTGACCGCTATAGAAGGTATACTTCCATCGGAGGAAGCTTGAACGCCTTTAATTATTACGGAGACTTAGCTCCATGGCAAGGGAAATTAAGTACCGATATCTCATATACAAGACCAGGAATTGGCTTTGTAGCAATGAGAAGGGTAGCACCACGAATATCCTTAAGAGGCACATATACATTTGGAAGGTTAAGGGCCGATGATTTTTCCGCAGATTATACTGTAGAATCTTCAAGGTACCGATATAGAAGAAACCTGCATTTTAGGAGCGATATCCACGAATTTGGCTTTACTGGAATATTTGACTTTATTAAAAACAGGAATGATTTTGACCAAAGGCCCCTTTTGGTTCCTTATGCTTTTGTAGGCATTGCAATCTTCCATCACAATCCCAAAGCTCAAATACCTGTGTTTTCTGTTGATGAAAAGCCAGAATGGATTGCCTTACAACCCTTGCAAACCGAAGGGGTTCATTATAGCAGGGTACAATTTGCCACGCCGATTGGCGTGGGTGCCCGTTTAAAGTTACATTCCAGGTTAGACCTTTCTTTGGAAGTTGGATTAAGGCAGCTTTATACTGATTATATCGATGATGCAAGTACTGGTTACTTAGATCCTGCTATGTATAAATCTGAAGTTTCTTATCTTATGGCAGCCCGTGCTGCCGAACCCATTGCAGCAGCTGAAAGAAAGCAACGGGATGCTGCTAATGTTGCCCATGCCCAGAATTTTATTCCTTATGTTTCCATTGACGGCAATACCTATGCTGTTTCACCCGTAAATGCTCCTGGTGCAAGGAGGGGAAATCCAAATGACAACGATATTTATGTGGTTACGAGTTTGCAGCTTACCTATGTTATTTTACCTAAAATGTACAGGGCAAAACACAGAATTTAATAAGGAAAGCTATACATAGGTAAGAACTTTGGAAGGATGCATAAAAGATGCAAAATTATTCGAATTTGCTTCAAAATGTAATATTTCCAAAGCTTAGGAAATTAAGTAAATGTATCAGCTATTGTGCATTTTTTTTTATGGAGCTGTTGAAATTGGTAAATCGAAGTAACCAGGGACTGTTGAACATGGAAGTATTTTCTACGTGGGGAATCCTTTAAAATTCAGCATTTACTGCAATAAAAAATCCTTTTTCCTTAATACTGTTCACCGAATATTCGAGCCTTAAAACAAAGTCATAGTACGTGACAATATCCAGACCCATACCACCACCAAAAAGGTATTGATTGGAAAGCCGAGTGTTGAGTGGATAAACCATATTGTTATTGACATATCCTAAATCAAAATAACTCTTGAGGTAAACAGCAAAAGGGATTGTTTGAAACTGTTCAAATGGAATTAATGAATTTACACTCTTGCCAGAAAACAGCAGCTTTTTAAAGGTGGTCTTGTTCAGGAAATAATTTTGGCCTTCAACCACATAAAGTTCATAACCTCTTATAAACTCTTGTGAATAACCCAAACTAGTAAAATTATTATATGGTTGTACTTTTGGAAAACTCATTGCCGTACTTAACTTACTGGACAAATAATAATGTTTCCCTAGATCGATATAGCGGGAATAATTACCCGAAACTTGAAGCAAATTAATGTCACCTTTAAGACCTAAACCCGATTTTTCAACTTCAAAATTCAATAAATAGCCTTTTAATGGATAGGCAGCAATATTTCTTAAATCCCTCTTAAACTTATAGTTTAAATACAAGAATTCTTGTCTTGTTCTTGATTTTAAAAAATAATTGGGATTTAATGCCGCAATGGTATCAGAGATAGCCCTGTGGTAATAGGCCAATGTCAAGTAGTGGTATGAAAAAAAAGATTGCCTTCGGGATAGGGTTAGCCCTGTCCTAAAAGCTTGCCTCATCTTGGTATCGGTATTCAAAAAGATAAGCTTATGATCAACCGTCTGAAAGGCGATACTGTTGTTCTCGGCATAAGTAGTAAAAATTGATAATCCATTTATTTGATTTTTATCAATATAAGGAATTGAATACTGAAGATCGAAAAGCTTGTTAAATCCAAATTGGCCGGTTAGCCTCAACCTTTCATTCCTTCCCCTCATATTAAATTGGTAAAACTTCAGGCCATAATCAACTCTTTTAAGGTCACCATTTTGATTTTCCCACCAATCATTGAAATTTCTATCGGCAAGTTTAAAAATTGGAACGGGAAAGGTATACCATCGTTCTTTTAGGCTTACAACAATATCAACCCTTTCTTTGGATAAATAAATAACATTAAGGTCAACTTCAGTAAAAAGGCCCAGATTGAAAATCCTGTTTTTGTTTTCTAATAATTTGGCATTTAACTGAATGCTCCAAATCGTATCATTTATTTTAAAATCCAGCTCCCTGGTTATTATCTGGGCCTTCGTCTTTTTATTGCCAATGATAAAAACCTTATCAACCACCACAAATTGAGATGTAGTATCAGATTGTATTTTTTCACTTCTATTGATGCTGGGGATTTCTGTACCAGAAGCCGTTGGGATATTTAAAAAAAAGAATAGGAGGATTTGCAACATTAATATTTTGAACAGAGAATAGGGGCTGTACAATACCTGAACATTATTTCTATCTAGCAAGTATAATTGATAATTTTGACAAAAATAACAATAATTTATAAGTCAATAAAATGAATTAATCATTCATACTTACAAACAATATTGCCATATTCTGTATTGTGTTCTTATTGTTATTTGATTTATGGAGGGATATTATAATGAACTACATTTACCTTTCAATAAAATTAATTGTAAATTTTTCTAATATTGAATATTTTGTTTTTAAACATTAAACATTGAACATTGAACATTGAACATTGAACATTGAACATTGAACATTGAACATTGAACATTGAACATT
>JALZND010000440.1 GCA_030857845.1 Bacteroidota bacterium
GCTCAAGTAAATGCAAAAATTGTTGCCGCTTGCTACTTGAATATTGAAAACTCGGTTTTTTAAAAATAATGTTTAAAAAAGTAATGTACCCAAATCATTTTAAAACACAAAATTTATCATGTCCTTCTTCAGTATAAAAATGATCATCTGATATGCAGGTTTTATAAAATCTATTGTTTGCAGAGATAAAAAGAAACAGAATGTGGCTTTTACAATATTTTTTTCGTTATTTAAATAAGTAAAGTGCTTAAAGCTATGATTAGAAAAACAAAATTAATTAAAACTCTAGATGACCTTCCTGAAGAATTCTCTATAGATGAACTTGTGGAAAGATTGATTGTAATTCAAAAAGTTGAAGAGGCACAAAAACAATCTCAAGAAGGATTAAAATTTTCTGAAGACCATGCAAAAAACATGATTAAAAAATGGTCCAAATAAGTTGGATTCAAAGGGCTATTCAGGATTTAAATGAGCTTGCTGAATATATAGCTAAAGATATTCCAAGATATGCTGATTTAACAATTGATAAAATATTTGAGAAAACTCAAATTTTAAAAGAATATCCAGAAATAGGAAGGGTGTTCCTGAAACAAATGATATTAAAATCAGGGAATTAATTGAAGGACGCTACCGGATAATTTATGAGATTAAAAATACAGAAATGATTGAAATATTGACAGTACAATACAGTTCTAAGTTACTAAAACAATAAATAACTCTGCAACAGCGCATTTACCAGGCCAGAGGTTTATTGTAGTGTCTACTTCCGAGCTTTTTACTATCTTAAGTACCAGTGGATACTTAACTGCTTTAAACTCCGCCGGCCTGGCATATTACCGTTAAATGTGTAAAACAATTTGAGATTTTCATTGATTCATACAAAATTTCGCCTTTACAGGTGTTATCACCTGTTAACCACAAATGCAAACATCTACTCGTACATCTCAACTCTTTTCATTGATAGCCTGAAGTATCAGATTGCTTGCTTTTTCAATTTCATGTTCCTCAATAATGAGGGGAGGGGCAATCCGCATGGAATTGTTGCAGTATAAAAACCAGTCTGTTACAACGCCTAATTCTATTGCCCTGTCAATGATTGGTTTCAATACTTCAAAAGATTCAAACTCAACCGCCATCATCAATCCTAAGTTCCTTATTTCTTTAATAGACGAATGCTTCAGCAGTGTTTTAAACAGGTTTGCTTTTGTTTCTACTTTTTCCATGAAGTTATTGGAATGGATTACTTGAAGTGTGGCCAATGAAGCTGCAGCACTCATTGGGTGTCCCCCAAAGGTAGTAATATGGCCAAGGATGGGATTGTTTTTCAAAACTCCCATTATTTCTTTGGTGGAAATAAAGGCTCCTATGGGCATTCCTCCTCCCATTCCTTTGGCACAAATCAATATATCCGGATGAATATTATAATGATTGAACGCCCAGAATTTTCCGGTCCTTCCAAAACCTGTTTGTATTTCATCCAAAATAAGCAGGGTGCCTGTTTCATCGCATTTCTTTCTCAGTGCTGTGAAATATTCCTTGTTTGCAATCCTTACCCCAGCTTCACCTTGTACGGTTTCCATTATAACTGCTGCAATTTCATTATTAATATATTGCAAATCTAAAATGGACCCAAATTGAATATGCTGGATGCCAGGCAATAAAGGCCTATAGCCTCTTTTAAAATCTTCACTGCCACCAACAGAAAGGGCCCCATGTGACGAACCATGGTATGCATTATGGCATGAGATAAAATTTGTTCGGCCTGTATATCTTTTTGCCAGCTTTAAAGCACCCTCAACGGCTTCACTTCCAGAATTCACAAGGTAGGAAACTGATAGCTGTTGGGAGAGTGTTCCAGCCAGTGCTTTTGCCAATTGCGTTTGTGAGGCCTGGACGAATTCACCATATACCATGAGGTGCAGGTATTTATCCATTTGTTCTTGCAGGGCTTTTAATACATGGGGATGTCTATGGCCAACATTGCTTACCCCAATTCCTGAAATAAGGTCCATATATTCCTTTCCCTGAGCATCCGTCATATATATACCTTCGGCATGTACAATTTCTATGAGCAGTGGGAAATCAGTAGTTTGTGCCAGGTGCTGTAGGAAAAGTTGTCTTTGTGAAACCATGTTTTAAGTATTATACAAATGCAAAAATTATAAAATCTTAATTGTTGGGAACGGATTTTTGCAACCAGGCAAAAAGCTCCATCATCCATGCAACCCCAAGGTGCACCACAATGCCACCTAATATGCTTCTTGTATATAAAGCAATGATGCCCAATATATAACCTCCAAAAACAGAACCTATTGTTTCACCAAGAGGCTTGCCAAAATGATAAAATGCATAGGTTACTGTCATTGGGACTATAGCACCTTTGCCCAAGATTTTTGCCATACCAATAACTAAAAATCCCCTAAACATTAATTCTACAGAAATAAAATCCCATCCATAAGTAATTTCAAATATCAACAAAGTTATCCAACTATCCCATCCTAAAAATAGGGCCGCAGAATTGTCCTTTAGGTTGGGGTATTGCTTTTGAAAAACTTCATCAAAAGAAGCTCCAAGAACCAAGGGAACCATGATTAGCAGTAATATCCAATATGGTTTTAAGTCAATATTTTGGGAAGTAAAACCATAAAAATTATTTTTTTGCTTTTCAAAAACAACATAAAAAACTGAAAGTGGCAATATTA
This sequence comes from Bacteroidota bacterium, assembly GCA_030857845.1. Classification (GTDB taxonomy): domain Bacteria; phylum Bacteroidota; class Bacteroidia; order Cytophagales; family Cyclobacteriaceae; genus JALZND01. The sequence continues at coordinate 2,703 of JALZND010000440.1, forward strand.
CTGTGACAATGGTAGAAAGGTTTTTACTTATTTTAATGAGAAAATAATGTAATTGGTAAGGGTAATGCTCCTGGATGTAAGGACGGTTATAAAAAAATGCAGCATCAAATGAAATCAAGAATAATATAAGCAGACTCTTGATCCAGAACCACTTATTGTTAAATATATTCTTCTTAAAGGTAATGGCATAAGTAATGCAGGAAAAATAATAGGCAAATGCATATAGCATAAAATAGTATAAAATCCTGATGTTTTGCCCGGCATAAGCATCAATTATTTCAGTTTCAAGTTCAATGGTATAGTTAATTGTAATACAAATTACCAGAAATAAGAAGTTAAAGCTATAATAATATGGGTTGTAATCTTCAGATAGGTGTTGCTTTAGATACTTAATTATTTGTTTCATTTAATGAAATTCCCTTAAATTTAAAGTTAAATTATTTAGATCCCCTGCCTTCCAAAAAATAACTTTTAAGATTAATTTCATCTAAAACCGTATAAACAAAAGTTTTTATAGTTAAAAAAATACATCATTTAAAGGTTCTTAAAGCTAGAAATACATTATTTTTAATTAAAAATCATATTTACGAAATAGCTTATTCCTTAATCAAGCTCCAAC
>JALZND010000441.1 GCA_030857845.1 Bacteroidota bacterium
GTGTGAGAGTGAATTTTATTTGGGTGTCTTTACAATACCAGATTCCTCATAAGTCGCATTTTTTTACCTTTGAGGCAGAGGGGGATTTGCGAGTAAAAACAGCGATGTTGAGGAAATGAACCCTGCACGCCGTGCCCGTCTGGGGCTTGATTGCGCAGGTTCAAACTGAAGGTAGATTGGTTTCTTTTTAAGCCAGCTTACACAATACGGGAAGACCCTAGCGCAGCCATGTTGTTGGATACAGAATTGTTATATAAAAAATAAAATAGAATTACCCACTATGATTCACATAGAACCATAATTTTGGACTTAAATTAAACAACATTAATTTAAAAAAAGATACCATTCCAATTCCAAAAACCAGGATCGATTTATTTAAAAAACTACAATATAAATACTCCCTATTAATCACTTGATTCTGTAATTCATTCTTCAGTGCCATATTTAAATTCTATCTCATTCTGCAGAAAATAGTACTTATTACTGGTCCGGTTCATTTATAAGAAAAATTGTATTAAAAGAAAAGCCTGATTTTGTAGTTTTTGAGATTGAGGAAAGGAAATTAATAGGAATTGAATTATATTGAAGCTAAAGAAACCCGACATTTAGAGATGCTAATGGCATAAATTAAAGCCATATGATACAAGCTCTTGAAACACTTAGAAAACATCTGTAATTTTAAATACCCTGACCCGGCCGGAATCACCTGAAAACCCGTTGAAGCCGCTTGTGCCATTATCTCCGGAAGCCCCGTCACAGCCATCTGGTGAACCTTTTCCACCGCGTCCCCCCGAGCCGCCCACTCCTCTGGAACCACCAAAACCGCCAGTCCCTGCAAGGCTTGCAGCTCTTATTATGGGTAAAAATGGAGCTGCTGTTTCAGAATACAAAATTTGTATGTTGCCGCCGTTCCCACCTTGCCCACCATCACCACCATGGCCACCATAGCCACCATCACCTCCACAGGTCCCGGGGTCATAGGTTATTTCTTCAACAATGGTGCTGTCATTTACCTGGATTTTTTCAACGAACTTTTCGCCGTCCCTGCCACTGCCACCGTTGCCGCCGCTACCACCACTGCCACCATTTCCTCCATCACCTCCACGGGATTGAATATTTAACGAACCACCATCCGGGTTGATTATAAAGCTCTTTAATTTTGGGCCACTTTTTTCGAATACATCTACCAGGACAAGTTCTCCAAGACCCGGACTGTGATAGGACTCCACAATAACTTCGAGATTCCTGCCATGATACCCGCTGCTACCATGTTGTCCGTTTTCACCATGGCCGCCATGGTGATCAGTGCTGCCATTGGCACCATCAGATCCACTCCACCCAGTGCTTCCATGCGATCCTCTTATTGAGAATTTATAATCACTTTTATAATCTAAATTTACCACCAAGGAATCCTTGGCATGAGGATATAATTTAGATCGCACAAACAAACCAACAGCATGGTTTAAGATAGAATATGGGTCTTCATTGATACATATTTTGCCCTTTATGTACTTACCGCCATCAACTGCTATTTCCAAATTGTTTATGGGCAATTTTTGGGCAACAAGGTCAAGGTAAATGCCATTGTCAAATTCACCCAATATTTGAACAGGAACATGGCTGCCTGGTGCTTTGTTATACCTGCCAATAGGGGTGACTTTTATGTCTACCAGGTGGTTCAGCTTGATTTCTTCAATTAACAATATGCCTTCGTGATGCTTGGGTTTTATGTTGACAATTATTGATTTGGTTTTGCTGATGTCCAGGTTTTTATCCACAAATATCTTACCCCTCGAAAATCTCCCTCCTGTAACTTCAACATTATAATTATTCCAGTTGATATTACCATTAAGGAAGCCTTTAGTATTGAATTGAGCCGCATCAGTGGCTGCCGTAAGACCTATTTCAACCATTGCCCCTGGTATTACCACATTTTCCGGATTCACTGTAATTGCCAAAGAAGTAATATTTTTCTTTTTTAAGGAGTTTTTCGGAAAACAGGAAAAAGTTAATAAAGAAATGATTAAGACAAAGTAGTAGTTCTTCATAAAATCCAGCTTTATAAAGAAATATCAAATTTTATACCAAGAGGGTGTTCGTATTATATTAACAGAAAGCCCAATAGATTTTGGTAATAATATTTATTATATCTTAAAACTATATTGAAACTATATTGGATGATTTTTGGCATTTTTTGGTTTTTCAAACAATTATTTATCCTATCATATTATTTTTAGTTCGTCATTTATTTTGCACCAGTTCCACACCTAATTTAAATCTTTAGCGCCATTTAAATGAATGTACTTTTATATTACCTGAAGCCTCACAGGTGTTTGCTATGGGGCAACAAATTGGCGAGCGCAAACCTGTAGCTGCCAGTCCGTAAATATCAACATCTTTAAAAGTCTCCAAATCTTATAAATCCATTTAAAATGTTCTGTCAGTTTGATTTTTTTTGAAAAAAAATTCAGAGATTTATCAATTAAATGAAATCTAATGAAAACCACTGCAGCGAATTATAAACAATTTGACCTAAGCCATATACATATAGATGAAAAATTGCAGGGTGCAAGGCTGGCTTCTTTTCCACGGAGGTTCATAGCCTTTGGTATTGATTGGGCTGTTATCTGGGTCACTACCCATTTCATCATTGTGATTTTTCCACTCCTTGCATTACTGTTTTTATTTAAAGGAAAATTAAAAGATACTTTGGTAAAAAGCCGGCGTATCATAAAACGGCAGGTATTAAGTTTTGGCAAAAAACTCGAAGAAAATACCACAATAGAGCCCGAGCTCAAAAGGAGGTTTACACGGGGCATTACTATCTATATGTATATTTTGCTTTACCTCCCGATAATCTTTATTTCCTTATATTTTTTTGGAATGATCTTCGAATCCCTTTTTCCCCAAACATACCAGTCTACAATTAATTATACCTCCTCATTTGGCGATTATTTTATAAGGCCTGTTGCCGATCTTACCAATGCAGTTAAATTGTTGAGCCGATTTCTTGGTGCATTTGTATATTTTTCAATATTCACCTGGAAATGGCAAGGGCAGACCCTGGGTAAACGTTTGATGAAAATCAAGATCGTAAAATTGAATGGTACCCCAATTTCTTTCTGGAACAGCTTGGAAAGGGCCTCAGGTTATACTGCTTCTGCCGCTATTTTGTTTTTAGGGTTCTTTCAGTATTTCTGGGATAGAAATGCCCAAACAACACATGATAAAATCACAGAGACTATAGTTGTTGACGTTGTGCCAGGAAAACTTGTCGAACAATAAAGGAGACAGCAGTTTGGGTGTGAGTGTGTGTT
>JALZND010000097.1 GCA_030857845.1 Bacteroidota bacterium
ATGGTTTTTATTTTTTTTTACCTCCTCATCAAAATTAAATTTTACCCCTAAAGATTGGGCCAAGGCTACCATGCCTTCAACTATTTTGTACATCCCTCCCATCGGGTACCATGTCCCCAATTTAATGTCTGCATAGTTCATTAAGCTATACAATGCAGGGGTGTTTTTAGGTACCGCCCCCAGAAACAAAACAGGGAACTCCATTATTTGCAATAATTTTATATGGGTAAAATATTTTCTTATATGTGAATGGAAAGATTGCAACACATCCAGACGGAACAAATCTACAAGCAACTGAATACTTAGGTATTCTTTAATTGACCTTCCTGGTTTATATACAAGGTTATTGATTCCAACATTATATTTATACTGGGCTTGTTCCAGGAATTTATTTAACCGATTGCCGCTCCCCGGTTCTAAAGATTCAAATATTTCATAGAGCTTTATGATTTCAGCGGGAATATCTATGAAATCATCATTCCCAAAAATAATTTTATATGATGGATCTAACCTTATTAATTGATAATAATCTTCAGGACTTTTATTATATTTTTTAAAGTACCTTTCAAATACATCGGGCATCCAGTACCAGCTAGGTCCCATATCAAAAGTAAAACCACTTTCGCTAAAGGACCTGGCCCGGCCTCCCGGAGTTAAATTTTTTTCCAGAATGGTAACTTTATGACCTTTTTGTGCTAAATCGGTGGCTGCAGAAATACTGGAAAACCCTGAGCCAATAACAATTATATTTTTCAGTTAAAGAATATTTTACTTATTTAACAGCATAATTTTTAAGCATGTCCTTTAATTCTTTCCGGGCAATATGGATCCTGTTTTTTACCGTGCCAATTGGAATTTCTAGTTGATCTGCAATCTCATAATATTTAAAGCCACGAAAATGCATTAAGAAAGGTGTCTTATAAGCATCGTCTAACTTTGTAATTGCATTATTTATGTCTTTCATGGCAAAACTTGTATATGCCAGGTTTTCTGTTGTGTTACTTGATGAATTTATATAATGAAGGTTTTCTGTGGTGTCAATGAAAGTATTCCTTCGTACCATTCTCTGATAATTTGTAATGAAGGTATTTTTCATAATGGTATACAACCAGGCTTTAAGGTTTGTGCCATCAGCAAACTTATCCCTATTGGTAAAAGCCTTCAATACGGTTTCTTGCAAAAGGTCGTTGGCCGCTTCCATATCTTTGGTCAGCTTCAACGCAAAAGGTTTTAATGACCTGGACATTTTGTTGAGGCTATAACTAAATTCTAGTGCTGTCATGAGATTATTAGTTAGGGGTTTGTTTAAACAAAGTTAAAAATAATTAAACAGAATTTCAAGATTTTGTTTAATTAATATTGAAAAAAAATAAACACATTAATTTCTTTTTTGAAAAAACCTGTAATTTTAAAGTTTAAAAATTCAATGAATATTGAAACTAAAGTTTTTGCCAAATTATAACTCTATTTACGGTCCAATAGATGAAAGGTTATTCAAAATCAATAAAGAAATAAAATATTTATTTGGCAGAAGAAGCAGAATATTGATATTTTAAAAAATTTGTATTTTAAAAAGCAGCTTTTCTGTATTTATTTTCTTCCATTAATTTTATGAAATCATCTACCTTATCTAATATAAACGTATTCTTTGGTAGTGTTATTTCATTGTTCACTACCTGATTTCCGCTAATAAGGATTGTAGATTGTTTAAATTGGATACTTAAACGATCTATATAGCCTTGGAGCTGGCTTTGTACGGGAAAAGCAGTCATAAAGGTAAAAAGGTAGTCGGGCTGATGCACATCAAAAACTATCTTTAGGTCATTCAAGGGTAGATTTTGCCCCAAGTATACAACGTTGTTACCCCTGGCCCTCAACAGGTAGGAGGTAAAAAGTATGGGGATTTCATGGTATTCGCCTTCCGGTAAAAATAAGAGGTATTTTTTTGCGGCGGAATCTTTGGGAATAAATTGACCATCAATAGCCACGATCAATTTTTGTCTTACAAGATTTGAAATAAAATGTTCATGGGCAGGGTTAATAGTGCCCGCCTGCCATAACAAGCCCACTTTTGTCATGAATGGGTAAATTACATTGATCATAGTGCTTTCAAATCCTAGCTGCAGAACATTATTGGCCATAAGTTTTTCGAACTTATCTTCATCTAAGTCTATCATGGCAAGGGTAAGTGCCTGGATTTTATCAGGGTACCGAAGATTTTGTTGGGTAAGGTTTAAAACTTCTTCTTGGATCGCCCCTGAAGACATCTTTGCTATTTTGGAGATTTTATAGCCATTTTCTTTGAGCAGGGACACATTCAAGATCAATTTAAGGTCCTGGTCATCATAGTACCTGATATTGGTATCCGTCCTTTTAGGATTCAGGAAATTATACCTTTGCTCCCATATTCTCAAAGTATGGGCTTTTATAGATGATAAATGTTCTAAATCTTTAATGGAATAAGTAGCCACGGATAACGTCCTAAAGTATTTTCTTTTTAAAATATTTTCTTGGAACTAACAATAGCCCGTACGATCCACCACTTTTAATCCCTTTAGATTTATGATGGTCCCTATGAGCTTTTATTAAAGCGTTGAAATAGCGTATTTTAATGTTCTTAAATATTTTAATCCGCCTATGTATCAATAAATCATGAAGCATAAAATATGTGAAACCATAAAGAGATATCCCAATGCCTATCCAAAACTTATAATCTTTGGTTTCTGAACCTAAAAATATTAAAGTGACGGCAACCGCCCCAAAGAATAATGAGAACAAATCATTTTTTTCAAATATTTTTCCGCCCGGTTCATGGTGTGTTTTGTGTACCCGCCATAAAACTCCGTGCATCAGATATTTGTGGATAAACCAAGAAAAAGCCTCCATAAATAAGAAGGTTATTATTACTATAACAATTGCTTTTCCCATTGGGAGTTAACTTTTTAAACAACAAGAAAGTTTAAACCTATAATAAAAGGTTTAATGCGATAAAAAATGAAATTTGTACCAGATAAAATTTTGTGGCGATTGCATTTTCTTTTGCAAAAGGTAAGAAGTAAAAAAAATATAACAGCAAAAAGCTGACAATGCCCCAGGCAAAATAATTTTGAAGGGGTATAGTGGCTGATTCCCACTGCCAAAAATCCAATTTTATTGCCACAGGCTCAATAAATATATCCAATAAAATCATGAGCGACATGGCGCATAATGCCCTGATCAGAATATTATTTGATATCCTATTACAAATTATTCCTGTGGCATATATAAGCATCAGCCAATTTACACCAATTATTATTGGCGTGTCAAATAAAGAAGGCCCTAAAACCGGGCTGTAACTATATTGGCCAAATACAGTACCAGTTTGAATACCTAAAACCTCAACAAAAAATCCTAATATAAATGTTAGGACCATGAAAAAAATAAAGTATGATCGCCAATCCCTGTGAAATGAAAATAAAATAACAGCGGACACCAATAAATGCAATGGGGTCAATGATATAAATAAACTGCTTGAAAGATTATTAACGATTCCAATTATGCCCACACCGTGCAATACCATTAAAATTATTAGCCCGGTTGTGGGGCTTATGAATGCTTTTTTAGGAATTGTTTTATCGGACATTATTTTTCTGGAGATAATTATAAATATTGAAAATTGTTTTTACCAAAATCATATATAGTTCAAAATGATTTTAATATTTGCACACTTTTCAATTTGCCAAGATAAATTCAATTATGATACTATATAATGTTACAGTAAACATTGATAAAGAAGTTGCCAACGAATGGTTGCAATGGATGAAGGAAGAACATATTCCAGATGTACTTGCCACAGGAATGTTTTTAGAAAACAAGATATTCAGGTTGCTTGATGAAGAAAATGAGGGAATTACTTATGCAATTCAATATTTTGCTGAGTCAATGGAATATATCCAGCAATATCAAATTCAATTTGCTCCTACGCTACAAGCGGTCCACAATGAAAAATTTGCTGATCGATTTGTTGCATTCCGTACCTTATTGAAGTTGGAAGAATAAGGTTATGGTTATTGGGTTATATGTTAAAACAAAGAAATTTAGAATAATTTAAAACTTTAAAAAGTTACAGAATCATTAACGCGTTAGGGCAATATTGAATTCAAGTGCTCAACGGCTTTTGTTAAAATAGGGTCAATACCCTCTATTAAATCTTAAGGTGGTTTGAAATAATAATATCAACCGGCACCCTAATCCCTTCATAGCAAATTTTTTCCCTGGAAAAAGCTTTTTAAAAAAAAAGTAATTGAACTACGAGACTAAAGCACTAGTAGTGATTGAACTTTTAACCCTTTGCGAATTTTTAATTTTCATTAAAGGCTTTCCAAAAGAATTAAAAATTTTTTTCAGGCATACTAATATTTCTATCCTGAGATATGCCTTGAGGCTAAAAAGGATAAAAATAATAACATAAGATAGCTGGTTTATTCTAACCAAATCATGTGGAAGGTTTATTAAATTCAAATGCAGATCAATATTTTTCTAACTGCTCGCGGGTAAGTCTGCAGGTAATCCATTCATTTAAAAATTCTGCATTTAACTTTTTATAAAATTTTATGGCAGGTTCATTCCAGTCAAGTACCTGCCAGGTGAGTCTTCCTACTTTTAGCTCTTTTGCTCTTTCTACAACTTTGTCAAAAAGTAATCTTCCAACACCTTTTTTCCTTAATGTTTCTGTTACTATTAAATCTTCAAGATGCATAGCTTTTCCTTTCCAGGTAGAGTAGCTAAAATAATATAGAGCAAGGCCTACTATGCCATCTTCGTTTTCAGCTACAAAAAATTCAAATATTGGAGAATCTCCAAACCCTTCTTCCTTCATTTTCCCTATTGAATTTTCTACCTCCTCAGGTGCCTTTTCAAAATGAGCAAGTTCAAGGATTAAGTTATAAATCCCTTCCAAATCCTCGATATTTCCATTTCTTATTTTCATTTTTATTATTATCACTGACTTTTATTTTAACATCAAATTAAATACAAAAATGCAGTATAAAAGTATAATATAAAGTTAAAAGTTAATAAAATCCTGAATCAAAGTACAATTTATATAGTAATTTAGGTGCTTTAATTAAATATTATTTATTTCCTCAAACTCTTCCAATTCTTTAAGCTGCAACTTCAGCTTATCTCCAAAATGATCCTTTAAAGGCTCCTAATTTATGTGCAATAAATAAGGTTAGAAAGCTAACAAACATGCCACCTAATAAATAAAGTATTGAAATTCCTATAGATTCATTTTGTGCGACTTTAAACGTTGAGCTTAACAGGTATAAAAATCCTGCACATAAAAAAAACAAGGCAAGTTTATAATTTACAGCTTTGAACTTCTCATTATATGCAATAACTTTTATGAGTGATTCTTTGAGATTGCTTTTAACAAGGTCTACATTCGAATTTGTATAATGTTTCACCAGGTAAACAATAAAAACTGCTGCGACTATAATATAAATTACCAAAGGTATATATTGAATCATATAATCAAAATCAAAAGCGTTATAAATAATAGACATTATACTAAATCAAATAATTGCTATCATCAAGGCAATTGTCAGGAGGTTATATTTATTCCCTTTTGAAATAATCGACTTTGAGTTTTCTCGTATCATGCTTCTTATAATTTTTTCATTAATAATTTTGTGGCCATTAGCTGTTTATCATAAGCTTTCCAGGTAGCTTTTAAGTCATCAAGTTCCATAGCTATAGTTTATTATTAATTTTTCTAATTTTCCTTTAATTCTATTTAGTTTTACACCAACGTTTGATTGGTAATACCAAGAATTGCGGCTATCTCTTCATATGTTTTCTCTTCCAGGTAAAGCACAATCACAGCCTTTTCTATTGTGTTTAGTTCTGATATTGCTTTTTGAAGTGCAACAATATTTTCATTTTCCAGAGAAAATAGTTCCGGATCCGGAATTTGAAAAACTGCATCCGAAAATGAAGTTCTAAAGATTCTTTTCGATGATTTTCTGAAATTAGAGATAGCAGTATTTAAACTGATCCTGTACATCCAAGTGCTTATTGATGATTCATTTCTGAAGTTGGGGAAGGCCTTCCAAAGCTGCGGAACTATCTCCTGAAATAAATCTTTCTTATCTTCAGCCTCATTACAATATAAAATACATATTTTATATATAAGGCTGGAGTGAGAATTAATTAAATGGACAAATTCCTTTTCCAAAGTTTTTGTAATTTTTCATAGTTAGTCGCAGCTGAATAAAATTAATTACAAAAAAATTAATAAAATATATAGAAAGGTTTAAGAACTTGCTAAAAAGTAGCTATAAATGCAGGTAATGATGTTTCAATCTTTGGGGAAAAACATCAATTTCTCATGCACAACACTAATTAACATCCAGCAATCTTCTGTGATAATTTACTTGTCCCAGGTGGTAATTTAAATGCGTAGCAAGATGTAACAGAAAAAATTGATAATTGGTTTTTTCGCCAAGCACATTTAAAGGATATTCTTCTTGCAGTTGTGGTTCTGAGATGTTATTTAAAGAGCTTTCTACTACTAAAATTGTTTTATCAATCTTATCTATTAGCCTTGCTTTTGAAGTATCCTTTAAAGAAAACTCCAAATCCCGATTTCTGACATAGCTTGTTTTCCCTATTTCGGCTCCTATATAAGTGTTTAAATTTCCAATTAGGTGCAGGCATAGGTTGCCTGCTGAATTGGAAATTTTTTTATCGGTAATCCAAATATTTTTTTCATTCTGATAAAGACAAATTTCCATTTTTAGCTTTTCAAGATCGCGGTTAAATATTTTTTTTAAAGAATTAATGAACATTTTGAAACGAACTACATTATATTTTGAAATCCTGTATACGGCCATAGCACTTCGGGAATATTAATTCCATCTGGTGTCTGGTTGTTCTCCAGAAGGGAAGCAACAATCCTAGGTAGGGCCAGGGCACTACCATTTAAAGTATGGAGCAGTGTATTTTTCTTGTCCTTCCCTTTATACCTAAGTTTTAACCTATTGGCCTGGTAGGTTTCAAAGTTGCTTACAGAGCTTACCTCCAGCCATTTTTGCTGTGCGGCAGAATATACTTCCAAATCGTAAGTCATTGCAGAAGTAAAGCCCATGTCCCCACCACATAACAAGAGCACCTTGTACGGCAGGCCGAGTTTTTCCAGTAAGCCCTGGACATATCTGCACATCCTTTCCAGGGCTGCATAAGAATTTTCCGGCTGGTGTATTTCCACAAGTTCAACTTTATCAAATTGGTGCAACCTGTTAAGTCCCCTGACATGGGCGCCCCAGGAACCAGCCTCTCTCCTAAAACAAGGTGTATAACCTACGTGCTTAACTGGAAGGGAATCTTCATTGAGGATCACGTCCCTGTATATGTTTGTAATAGGGACTTCAGCTGTAGGGATCAGGTAAAAGTTTTCATTGTTGATTATGTACATTTGTCCTTCTTTGTCAGGGAGATTCCCTGTAGCATAGGCAGATTCTTCATTTACTAATATTGGGGGCTGTACTTCAATATAGCCTGCTGCAATTGCCTCGTCAAGGAAAAAATTGATCAATGCCCTTTGTAACCGTGCCCCTTTACCTTTATATACAGGAAAACCTGCGCCTGTTATTTTATTTCCCAATTCAAAATCTATCAGGTCGTACTTCTTTATTAGGTCCCAATGGGGCATTGCATTTGCTGGCAGCTCAGGGATGGCCCCATGTTGAAAAGTAATTTTATTGTCTTCAGCACTGCTCCCTTCCGGGACATTTGCATGAGGTACATTGGGCAACTGGTTCAAAAGCTGTGACAGATCTACTCCAAGGGTTTCCAGTTTATCGCCAAGGTCCTTGCTTTGTGATTTTATTTCTGCAGTCCTTGGCTTTAGGTTCTCGGCTGCTACTTTATTTCCTTCTTTAAAGAGTTGTCCAATTTGCTTTGCCAATATGTTGGTTTCAGCCAGTAAATTGTCCATTTGTGTTTGGATTTCCCTGCGCTCCTGATCTTTAACTAAAATATTTTCAATTAATTGCTCAGGATTTGCAACTCTTTTTTTTCGTAGGCCGTTAATGATATCTTGTTTATGATCTTTAATCAAAGAGATTTGTAACATTGCTTAAAAAGATTTATACTTGCAAAGTAATGCATTTCTTAATTGATACTGTCAGTATCAGAAGTAAATTTTAATCACATTCTTTCTTGCGATAAAATTAAAAATTTTACTTGACATTGATTCAATTGAAGCATATAATTGCAGGGTCTAATTACATTACGTTTTTTTTCTTCAAAATCGTACCTTTTTAGTTTAGATATATCTATAAATCAAAAATCAATTTACCATCTTTCTTAAACAAGTAGCCATAACAGCCCCGCTACGTGAGGTCACTATGTTTTAAGACAATTACCTAATTATTATAATTATTTTATGTACAACATTGAAGAGTTAAATGTACGGCTTCTTTCAGAATTGAAAGATATTGCTGAGGATTTAGGGGTTAAGAACCATAAAAAACTTCCCAAGAAAGAACTTATTTATAAAATACTCGATCAACAGGCTATTTTGCCTGAGAAAGACCTTCCAAAGAAAAAAGCTGTTGATTCAATACCAGCAATGAGAGAAGAGCATCCGGTAGCAAGTAACGAAAGTAACGATAACCTCAAAAGACCCCGGAAAAGGGAAAATGTAGCCAACATCCAGGAAGATCCTGACCCGGTTACTGCAGATGCTGTCGAGCCACAAGATGAAGACCTTTTGGGGTCATTCAACCTTGAACCAGAAGAGTCAATAGTAGCATCTGAACCTGTGGCTTCCCCTATAATGGAAACTGCCCCAGCACCCGTCCCTACAGTTGTTGAAAGGGATTCTGCTCCTAAAGAACGTTTGCCAAGAAGGGATATCAGGGAGCAGCAAGCTCCTACACCAAGGGTTCAGCAGGACCATTATAAAAATAAAAAACCAGGTGGCAACATTAAAGATTTTGATGGCCTTATTGAAAATGAAGGCGTACTTGAAATTATGCAAGATGGCTATGGGTTTTTAAGGTCTTCAGATTATAACTACCTGGCCAGCCCTGACGATATTTATGTTTCCCCATCACAGATTAAACTATTTGGCCTTAAAACCGGCGATACGGTAAAAGGGCAAATAAGGCCTCCTAAAGAAGGGGAAAAATATTTTGCCCTATTGAGGGTAGAATATATCAATGGAAAAACTACTGAGGAAATCCGTGACAGGGTTCCTTTTGAATACCTAACACCACTCTTCCCAGAAGAGCGGCTAAACCTAAGCACCACACCTGATAAGTTTTCCACCCGTATCCTTGATTTATTTGCCCCAATTGGTAAAGGTCAAAGAGGAATGATTGTGGCACAACCAAAAACTGGTAAGACGGTGCTTTTGAAGCAAATTGCAAATGCAATTTCACAAAACCATCCTGAAGTTTACCTCATGATCCTGCTTATTGATGAAAGGCCTGAAGAGGTTACAGATATGGCACGAAGCGTAAATGCAGAAGTGATTTCATCTACTTTCGATGAGCAGGCAGAACGCCATGTTAAGGTATCGAGCATTGTTTTGGAAAAAGCCAAAAGAATGGTTGAATGCGGTCATGACGTGGTAATATTACTTGATTCTATAACACGTTTGGCTCGTGCTTATAATACAGTTGTCCCTTCTTCAGGAAAAATACTCTCTGGTGGTGTGGATGCAAACGCACTGCACAAACCTAAAAGGTTTTTTGGTGCTGCCAGAAATGTGGAAAATGGAGGTTCTCTGACCATTATTGCTACTGCTCTTATTGAAACTGGTTCTAAAATGGATGAGGTTATTTTTGAAGAATTTAAAGGTACCGGTAACATGGAATTGCAATTGGACAGAAGGTTATCTAACCGCAGAATATTTCCTGCAATTGATATAGTTGCATCTTCAACAAGGCGGGATGATCTTTTATTAGATAAGGATGTTTTACAGCGCATGTGGATTTTGCGTAATCATATGGCTGATATGAATCCCGAGGAAGCTCTTAATACGCTGATGAAAAATATGAAAGGGACTAAGGACAATATGGAATTCCTCGTTTCTATGAATGTGTAACCAATAACCTCTAATATACCATGAAAAAACCATTATTCTATCTGACGTTTGTCAGCATAACTTTTTTTGCTGCATGCACTGATGGTGCTACTGAAAGTAATACAGAAAAGAAGACAAGCTCATCTACAACTCTTAATGAAGC